>CAKSDJ010000023.1 GCA_934445015.1 uncultured Eubacteriales bacterium
GCCCCAGCACCACCAGCAGCAGGATCCCGATGATTTTTAAAATCAGCAGACCCCACCCTGCGAAAAGCGATGAAAGCGGTCTTTTTAATAAGCTGTTGCCAATTATACCAAGTATCGAGTGTGGCAAGCATATCGCCGCCGATCACGGTAAAAAAGTTATCGTTTATATACTCTTTTTTAAGCAGATTTACGGTATCAACAGTATAACTTTTACCTTCGCGTTCAAACTCTGCAAGGCAAAGTTCTGCCTTATAAAAATCGTTACACACAAGACGACACATTTCAATACGGTCGGTGTCGCTTGCCAAAAAATCGCAGGATTTGTGCGGTGGAATTTTATCGGGTATGAGCAACACACGGTCAATAAAATCAAGTCCGCATACATATTCAAGCATTTGATAATGACCTATATGAAACGGATTAAAAGTGCCGCCGAAAATTGCAATATTTGACATTACTTCACCAATTTTATTGTTTTATTATTTTTGCTTTCACGGTATAAAACAAACCGTGAACCTATTACCTGAACAACATCCGCACCGACTTGGCTTGCTATTTTATCTGCCGCAACTCGCGAACTGTCGGGACTTGTTTCAAGAACACGCAGTTTAATCAGCTCACGCGCTTCAAGCGCACCGTCGACCTGTGCTATGAGTTGTTCTGAAATACCGCCCTTGCCTATCTGTAATATAGTTTCATAAGTATTTGCCATACCGCGCAATTGCGCTCTTTGTCTGCTGTTTAACATTGATGTTCCTCATTTATAATATATTTTTTAAGTTCTTTTTTAAATAATTCAAGTGCCTTGCCCCTGTGACTTATACTGTCTTTTTGTTCTGCCGTAAGTGTTGCAAAACACCCGAGTTCGCTTATAAAAAGCGGGTCATAACCGAAACCGCCGTTGCCATGCGGCTCAAAGGCGATTTTACCGTAGCATTCACCCCTGACGGTAAATGATTTTCCGTTTGGAAAAACACAGGCAATTGCCGCTACATAATGAGCGGTGCGTTTTTCAGAAGGCACACCGTCAAGTTCTTTTAACAATTTTAAGTTATTTGACAAATCATTGCCGTGTTCGCCCGAATAACGTGCCGAATATATACCCGGCGCACCTCCGAGATAATCAACACACAGACCGGAATCGTCTGCAACAGATATAAGACCTGTATTTTCAAGACCGGACCTTGCTTTGATTAAAGCGTTTTCTTCAAAAGTGGCACCGTCTTCAATCGGTTCTTCAAATTTACCGTTAAAATCTTTTTCTGACAGAACCGTAAAACCCATAGGAATCAATATGCGTTCAAGTTCGCAAAGTTTTTTTTGATTTTTTGTAGCAATAAAAATTTTCATACTAATCACCAAAGCAATTTTTTACTGATAAAATCAATTTTCAGTATCAAAAATACCGTCGGCAAATTCTTTGGCATTAAAGGGCTGGAGATCGTCTATCCCCTCGCCTACGCCGACGTATTTTACCGGTATGCCGAGTTCATTGTGAATTGAAATTACAATTCCGCCCTTTGCAGTGCCGTCAAGTTTGGTGAGCACAATACCCGTTATATCGGCAACATTTTTAAACTCACGCGCCTGATTTACCGCATTTTGACCGGTTGCCGCATCGAGTACCAACAACGTTTCAACAGCGGCATCAGGCAGTTCGCGTCTGATTACACGGTATATTTTTGCGAGTTCATCCATAAGGTGTTTTTTATTATGCAATCTGCCTGCGGTGTCGCATATAACGACATCGGCACCCCTTGCTTTGGCTGACGCTATTGTATCAAAAACAACAGATGCCGGATCCGAGCCCTCAACACTTTTTACCATTGTAACCTGTGCCCTGTCAGCCCATACGCCCAACTGGTCGATCGCCGCTGCACGGAATGTATCCGCAGCGCCCAAAAACACCTTTTTACCCTGCGACTTAAGCAGCATGGAAAGTTTGCCTATTGTGGTTGTTTTTCCGACGCCGTTTACGCCTATTACAAGAATGACCGAGGGTTTTGTTGTTAAATTGAGTGAAGTATCCTGACCTAACATCTCAATGATAATATCGTGCATCATTTGTTTGATTTCGGCAGGGTCTTTTATGCCGTTTTTCTTAACGCGTTCGCGCAACAAATCACATATTTTAACCGACGTTTCAACACCGACATCCGACATTACAAGAATTTCTTCAAGCTCCTCAAAAAGGTCCTCATCAATTTTTGTGAAACTGTTTAAAACGCTTGTTATGCCGTCGGATATGCTTGCCCTTGTTTTTTGAAGGCCTGATTTGATCTTACTGAATAAACCCATTTAACAAATACTCCTTAAATAATTACGCGCCTTGATTTTCAAGTATTTTTTTCTCGAGTTCGGCAACGTTAAGTTCTAATAATTTTGTAACTCCTTTTTCCTGCATAGTTACACCGTAAAGCATATCGGCTGCTTCCATTGTGCCTCTACGGTGTGTAACACATATAAACTGCGTTTTAAAATCCGAACGTTTCATATAATCGGCAAAACGGTCAACGTTTATATCGTCAAGCGCGGTGTCAACCTCATCAAGAAAACAAAACGGCGGGGCGTTTACTTTCATAATAGCGAAATATATTGACAGGGCAACAAGCGCCTTTTCACCGCCCGAAAGTCCGTTAAGGCTCGGTACGTTTTTACCCGGCAATCGCGCCTCAATGTCTATGCCGCTCTCCAAAACGTTTTCAGGGTCGGTAAGTTTAAGTTCGGCATTGCCGCCGCCGAAAAGCTCCTGAAATGTTTTTGAGAATTTTTCATTTATTTTATTGAATCCGGTTATGAACATTTCCTGCATTTGAGCGGTTAACTGATTTATGAGCTTGCGGAGTTCGGTACGTGCCTTTTCAACGTCCTCAACCTGTGCGGTCATAAAGTCATAACGTTCCTTAACCTCTTTATACTCTTCAATTGCAGATACGTTAACATTGCCGAGTGAACGTATTTTTGACTTTGTTTCGGCAAGTTGTTTTTTGGCATCGGCAGGCTTGTCAATTGAAACGGCAATATTTTCCGCTTCGCTTTTTGTAAGCTGATATTCATCGTACAACTGTTTTATAACGTCGTCATACTCTTTCAGCATAACCTCTTTACGCTCGGTAAGACGCGCAAGTTCGCCGCCTATGCGTTCACGCTCAAGAGTACGCTCGCGTTCGCCCGATCTGAGTTCAATGCCTGATTTTTCAACATTGTTGCGCTCATTCACCAACTTTTCAATATCTGTGTTAAAATCAACAATCTTGTGTTTAATGTCGTCAATTGCATCGGTGCGCGACGAAATATCGGCTTTAAGTTGCGATATTTTAAACGTAACAGCGGCAATCTCGGCATCGATTTCGGCCGTTCTTGCAGCGCGGTTAGAAATTGATTTTTCCAAATCGTCTGCAGAGTTTAAAAGCGCAGAACAATCTTTTTGATTCTCAATTATCTGAAGTTTAACGGCGGTGATATCGGCGGTAAGTGCCTCGCGTTTTTGAGATATATTATCTCTGCCGCCTGTCATTGTGTCAATTTCGGACTGCAGCAACGATTTTTTTGCCTCAATTTCGGCAATTTGCTTTGCAGCATCATTTGACCTTTGATTCAGGAGATTTATTTTTTCTTCTGCGCCGTCGCGCTCCCCGGTCAAACTGTTTATAACATCGGTTGTATTTTTAATTAGACCATCAATTCGTTTAAGTTCTGCCAAAGCACGGATTTTGTCTTCATTTGCGTTGGTAAGGTCGGCTTTAACGGCAACAATATCAGCGTTGATCTCTGCAACCGAAGCAGTTTCTTTTTCAAGCAGATCAGCGGTTTCTTTTTGTTTCGCGGTGAGTTTTTCAATTTCTGCCTCAATGTTTTTTATATCGGCAGAGCGGCTTAAAAGTCCCGCCTGTTTTATAAGTGAACCGCCCGTAAACGAACCGCCAGGGTTAATGACCTGACCGTCAAGCGATACTACCTTTACGCGGTAATTATACTTTTTTGCCAAAGTGGTTGCACTGTCGATATCCTCGGTTACGACAGTTCCGCCGAGCAGATATTTTATTACCGTTTCGTACTTTTTATCAACATTTACAAGGTCTGATGCCACACCGACAAAACCGAAAATATCTTCAAAACCGTTTTCGCCGTAGTCACGCGCCTTAATCGATGTTATCGGCAAAAAAGTTGCACGGCCTGCGTTGTTTGTTTTGAGATAATTGATTGCGCGTTTTGCATCATTTTCGTTTTCGACAACAATATTCTGGATAGCGTTGCCGAGAGCGGTTTCAACAGCAACCGAATATTTTTTATCGACGCTAATAAGTTTTGAAATTGGTCCATGGATGCCGCGCAGTATTCCCTTTTGATTTTGCGTGACAATTTCTTTAACGGCACGCGAAAATCCTTCCATATTATTTTCAAGTTCTTTGAGAATCTGGGCACGGCGGTGTTTTGATTCTATATCAAGATGAAGTTCGTTGCTTTTTTGAGAAAGTTCAGCCAAAGCCGAATTTCTATTCTCAAGACGCAGCTCATAACCCTTAATTGAATTTTGAAGTGATAAAATATTCTCTTCGGTTTTATCCAACAAGGTTTTTGTTTCATCAAAATCAGTTTGTAGATTTTGTTTTTGCAAGACATTGCTTTTGAGCAAATCTTTTACAATATCCCTGCGTGAATTTATCTCATCGATTGATGTGTTTGAAGTGGTCATTTCAACGCGCAGATCGGAACTTTTTACAGACAGCGAATTCATAGTTTTGATTTGTTCTTCAATTTTACGTGATATGTCTTCACTGTCGCTTAAAAGCGAATTCAACTGATTATTGAGTGAAGTCAGGTCTGCATTTAGATTATCAATTAAAACCGATTTTTGATTTGCCGAGTTACGCTTATCTTGGATCTCCTGTTTTGCTGTGCTGTCGGACAATTCAAGACTTGCTTTTTCGGTCTTTAAGCGTTCAATCGTTTCATTGTTATGTAAAATATCGTTATTTAAAACCGAAATTTCACCTTCAAATTTAACCGATTCCTCATTATTGGAAGCAATTTTTGCCCTGATATTCTCTATCTGAGACGTTATTTGCGTAAATTGGGCGGTGTTTTGCTCGGATTTTATATCAAATTCGCTTAAGGCATTTTCAATTTCTTTGTATTGAAGTTGTGCCGCTGCGATTTTACTCTCCTGAGCACGAAGGATATCTTTTGAATTGTTCAACGTGTAAAGCCATAAACTGATTTCAAGCTGTTTTTTATCTTCGGCAAGTTCCAGAAATTTTTCGGCTTTTTTGCTTTGTTCTGCCAAAGGACCTACACGCGCCTCAAGTTCATCTAAAATGTCTTTAAGCCGCAAAAGGTTGTCCTCGGCGGCAACAAGTTTGCGCTCCGCCTCGGTTTTGCGATATCTGTATTTGGAGATACCCGACGCCTCTTCAAAAATATCGCGTCTTTCATCGGATTTTGTGCCGATAATATCGTCGATTTTGCCCTGCCCTATCATTGAATAACCGTCACGTCCGAGACCGGTATCCATAAACAACTCATGCACGTCTTTTAATCTGACAGAAACATTGTTGATTAAATATTCGCTTTCATGAGAACGGTAAAATCTGCGTGTAATCGATACAAAATCATTATCAAAATTCAGAGTCCGGTCTGCGTTGTCGATATTAAGCGTTACCTCGCAAAAGCCGTGCGGACGGCGTGTATCAGTGCCGCCGAATATAACGTCCTCCATAGACTGACCGCGCAAACTTTTGGTAGACTGTTCGCCCAACACCCAGCGAACTGCGTCTGAAATGTTACTTTTTCCGCTGCCGTTCGGACCTACGACTGCAGTAATGCCGCGCCCGAATTTAAGTGTTGTTTTATCTGCAAAAGATTTGAAGCCCTGAATTTGGATAGAACTTAAAAGCATTATTATCTCCTTTCGACTCTGATGCTGTAATCATTGAGATTGCTGTCGGTTTTAACCTTGCATTGAAAACCGAGTTCATTTAGTTTTACAATGTTATTTTTATGCTGCCCTATCATTTTTGAAACAGATGAAGGATTAACGTATATATTATACTCACCCTGTGTATCTACGGTTTGCAAAACCTTGTCTAACAGGATTTTCGAATGACAGAGTTCGCTGAATGCGGGATGCCACGGGCCTGCAATATAACTGTCGCTCTCTATTGAATGTAAACCGAGCCGTATGACGTTTATACCGGCATTTTTAAACATAACAAGTAACTTTGAACAAAGTGTCACAGCCTCCTCAAGTGTTTGAGGTTTATATTTTTTATCATAATAAAGTGCAGCCAAATCGGTGTTTTTAAGCACTATTGTGGGATAAATTCTTACCGTATCGGGCTGTAATTCAATTATTTTTTCTGCTGTTGATATGTCATAATCGGGGCAGTCATTGAAAAGACCCGTCATCATTTGCAAGCCTAACTCAAACCCGTATTCCTTAATCATTTTTGAAGAACTGACAACGTCGGCAACGGTGTGACCCCTGTTATTGCTGCGCAAAACCTTATCGTTAAGGCTTTGCGCACCGAGTTCAATAGAAGTTACACCGTATTCTTTAAGAAGTGAAAGAATTTTGTTATCAATAGCGTCGGGCCGCGTTGAAATTCTGATACCCGAAACAATCCGGTTTTTAACAAATGAGTTGGCGGTTTTGAGTAATTCAAGCATATAATTGCTGTTGATTGCGGTAAAACTGCCGCCGAAAAAAGCAATCTCGGTATTAAGTGGGTCAAAATTCGGTGATTTTGCAGCAACTCTTACCGCATTTATAACGTCGCCTGACTGAGGCGCAGAGTTTATGCCTGTTATGTAGCGCTGATTGCAAAAACTGCACATATTAGGGCAACCTATGTGCGGCACAAAAACAGATATATTTGCATGGCGCGTTGTCATATAGATTCACCCATAAGTTTTAAGGCTTGTTTTGCTGCCATTTGTTCGGCCTGTTTTTTACTTTTGCCGACACCGCTGCCGATTGTGTTTGAATTCAGACGCACTTCTACCGTAAACGACTTATCGTGGTCGGGTCCGCTTTCGGAAATAAGCACATAGGTAACGTTTTCTTCCGGGTTGCGCTGAATTATCTCTTGCAGGTTTGTTTTGTAATCTTTAAAAGCGTCTTCATCGCAATGGTGTTTTAAATCGCGAAGCACCGTAGCGGTAACGTGTTTTCTTGCGGCGTCCATACCGCCGTCAAGATAAATTGCGGCGAGTACCGCTTCAAAAGCGTCTGCCAAAATAGAGTCGCGCTCTCTGCCGCCGTTTTTATCCTCACCCTTGCCTAACTTTAAATAGTCGCCGATACACAACTCGCGTGAAAAAGCACAGAGTGATTTTTCGCATACCAATGATGCGCGAAGCCGAGTAAGTTCACCCTCAGGCATATCGGGATACTTTTTGTAAATATGCTCGGATACAATTATTGAAAGCACAGAGTCGCCCAAAAATTCAAGACGCTCATTTGAGTGCATTGCACCCTTCATTTCATTTGCATAGGACGAGTGCACCAACGCATTTTCAAGAAGTCCAATATTTTTAAATTTATAATTCAGTTTGGTTTCAAGTGAATCCATTTTAAATTACTCCGATTTAATTATATTTTCGCTGATTGTGTTAATAACATTTTTTTCTGTGAAAATTATCGCCTGTTTTACAGCGTTTTTGATTGCCTTTGCATCGGAACTGCCATGTGCCTTAATAACCGGTTTTGATACGCCCAAAAGCGGAGCGCCGCCTACCTCGGAACTGTCCATCATTGATTTGAGACCGTACAAATCTTTTTTTATAATTAAGGCGGCAATCTTGTTGAAAATGTTTTTGTACAAGACATTTTTAATCATTTTAAAAAGTACCGAACCGGTACCCTCTATAAGTTTGAGGGCAATATTGCCGGTATAACCGTCGGTAATTACGGCATCGCATACGCCTTTAGGCATCTCACGTGACTCAATGTTGCCCACAAAGTTTACAGGTGCTTCCTTTAACAGTTTGTATGCCTCGACCCTTAAAGTGTCGCCTTTTGTATCCTCGGTGCCGATGTTAAGCAATCCTATTTTAGGATTCTCTATCCCCTCGACTTTTTCAAGATATACGCTTGACATAATACCGAACTGCGCTAACATTTCGGGGCGGCATTCTGAATTTGCGCCCATATCCATAAGCATATAATGACCTTCGGGCGACGGAATGAGTCCGCCGAGTGCGGGCCTTTTAATGCCTTTTATGCGTTTTACCATAAGGGTTCCGCCTACAACTATTGCACCGGTTGAACCTGCCGATACAAATGCGTCGGCGCGGCCTTCGCAAAGTTCTTTAAAAGCGAGTGCCATTGATGAATTTGAGTGTGCTTTTAAAATCGACGTAGGGTCATCGTGCATAGTAATTACGTCATCGGTATCAACAATAGTAAGATTGCCGTGAAATTTTAAATTGTTATCACTTATAATTTTTTCAATCTCGGATTGTTTGCCTGCAAGCGTAATTTCAGTATTAAAGCAAACCGAAGCGTCTGACGCACCCTTAACTATTTCAAAAGGCGCGTTATCACCGCCGTAAGCGTCTATAACTATTCTCATAAAAATTTACCCTCCAGATAATCCAAAGATCTTTTTGAAAGCGCAAAATATCTTTCGCTCTTATCTTTAATTTTAAATTCAAGCGGCGGCAAAATACCGAAATTTGCACCCATAGGTTGAAAATTAACAACGCTTTCATCCGTAATATAGCCGAGTAATGCGCCAATCATAGTAATATTCGGCAAAGAAACCGACGGTTTGCCAAGCAATCTGTTTGCCGCATTTATACCGGCGATTATGCCGGAGGCGGCGGATTCCATATAGCCCTCTACGCCGGAAAGCTGCCCCGCAAAAAATATATTGCCCGCCTTTTTTAAAGATAAATCATTGTTCAGTAAAGCAGGTGAATTGATAAATGAATTTCGGTGCATAACACCGTATCGCACAAATTCGGCATTTTTAAGCGCAGGTATTAAAGAAAAAACCCTTTTTTGCTCGCCGAATTTAAGATTTGTTTGAAATCCCACAAGATTATAGAGCGTTGCGGCGGAATTTTCTTTTCTGAGCTGTACCACCGCCCAGGGTCTGTGACCGGTGTGAGGGTCGCGCAGACCTACCGGTTTAAGCGGCCCGAACCTGATTGAATCAACACCGCGTTTTGCCAAAACTTCGACAGGCATACAGCCCTCATATACTTTAAAGGGTTTATCAAAATCATGCAGCGGTGCGCTTTCGGCATTTATAAGCGCGTTATAAAACAAATCGTATTCATCTTTATTCATCGGGCAGTTAATGTAATCGCCCTCTCCTGAGTCGTCCTTATCGTAACGTGACGCAATAAACGCATTGTTGAAATCAATGCTGTCTGACGTGACTATCGGCGCTGCTGCGTCATAAAAACTCAGATTTCGGGAGTCGCAGAAACTCTCAATGCTTTTTGCCAACGGCCCGTCTGTAAGTGGACCTGTTGCAATAACGGTAATGCCGTCTGTATTTATAGTTTTTACCGTGTCGTTTATTACGGTAATATTGCCGTCGTTTTTGATCTTCTTTGTTACATAGGCAGAAAAAACGTTGCGGTCGACAGCAAGAGCGCCGCCTGCCGGAACACGTGAATTATCTGCCGCTTCAAGGCACAGCGAACCAAAATGCCGCATTTCACATTTTAAAAGACCCGCCGCAGAATCGACACGCGAGGATTTTAAAGAATTTGAACATACAAGTTCGGCAAAATTATCTGTTTTGTGCGCAGGTGTTTTTTTGTTTGGTTTCATTTCGATTAAATCGACTTTTATTCCGCGTTTTGAAATGGCATAAGCCGCTTCGCAACCTGCAAGGCCCGCACCGATTACGGTAATTCTATCCATTTTAATTTTCCTTTTTGGTTTTTGCAGTTTTTTGCCGCGTGGGGCACTCGGAGTTCATACAGTATTTTCTGTTCTTTAGACCGTAAATTATATAACTGCCGCATTCGGGGCATATTTCACCGGTCGGGACGCCGGGCGACGCAAAATCGCACTCGGGGTAATTTGAACAACCGTAGAATTTTTTGCCTTTTTTGGAAATCTTTTTAAGCAGTTTACCGCCGCACTTAGGACACGGTTGCTTTACCTCATCTTCAGGCATCGGTTTTGTATTTTTGCACTCGGGATAACCGGGACACGCCAAAAATTTACCGAATCTGCCGCTTTTTACAACCATCTTTCTGCCGCATTTTTCACATACAACATCCGTTTCAACGGTAGGAACTTTTACCCGTTTGCCGTCTAAAGATTCTTCTGCCTTTTTATATAATGCGTCAAAATCCTTGTAAAAATCGTTTACGGTGTCTATCCAATCAAGATCGCCGTTGCCTATTTTATCAAGTTTTGTTTCAAGACCTGCTGTAAATTTAACCTCGAATATCTGTTTAAAATATTCAATCATCAAATCGGACACAACCATACCGAGCTGTGTTGGTTTTAATGTTTTTTTCTCACGCTCGATGTAATTTCTTTGTAATATGTTGGTCAGTATCGGTGCATAAGTTGAAGGTCTGCCTATGCCGTTTTCATCAAGCGCTTTTATAAGTGTTGGCTCTGTATAACGTGCAGGCGGTTGAGTGAAATGTTGATTCGGAACAAGAGATTTAAGTTTTAAAACGTCGCCTATTTTAAGCGTATCCGGTATTGTTACACTGTCGGCACTTTCTTCATCCTTACCCTCTTCATAAAGCACGGTAAATCCGTCAAACTTAACCGAATATCCGCTTGCTTTAAACATATAATCGCCGGCAATAATATCGGTTGAAACGGTATTCTGAACGCAAACCGCCATAAGAGACGCCAAGAATCTTTCCCATATAAGTTTATATAACTTATACTGCTCAGCGGTAAGGCTGGCCTTGATTTTTTCGGGTTCAAAATCTACGTTTGTGGGTCTTATTGCCTCATGCGCGTCCTGAGCAGAACTTTTACTTTTAAAATAGCGCGGTTTGGACGGTAAATATTTTTCGCCGTATTTGCCCATTATAAAGTTATTTGCCGCGGTGCGCGCCTCTTCGGATATACGCAGAGAGTCGGTACGCATATAAGTTATAAGACCTGTGGTTCCGTAACCTGCAATGTCAATGCCCTCATAAAGTTGTTGAGCAATACGCATGGTACGCTGGCCGGTAAAACCTAATTTTCGCGATGCCTCCTGCTGCAAAGTAGAAGTTGTAAACGGAGGCGAAGGTTGTTTGTTGCGGATACCTTTTTTTATGTCACTTACCCTAAACTCTGCATCAGCAATTGCAGCTACAATGTCATTTGCAGCTTTTTCTTCTGAAATCACGGGCAATTTTTCACCGTTTGCATTGCCGTAAAGTTTTGCGGTAAACGTTTTTCTGCTGCTTAAAAGTTTAGCCTCGACTGTCCAATACTCTTCGCTTTTAAAAGCGAGCACTTCTCGTTCGCGGTCAACAATAAGGCGAAGTGCAACCGTTTGAACACGTCCTGCAGATAATCCGCTTTTAACTTTGCGCCATAAAAACGGACTTAATTTATAGCCGACAATGCGGTCGATAACACGTCTTGCCTGTTGCGCGTCTACAAGGTCAATATCTATTTTATGCGGATTTTTTATACCAGCCTTTACACCCGACTCTGTTATCTCATTAAAACAGATACGGTTTTCCTCATTCAGATCAAGCCCTAATATATGCGCTAAATGCCACGAAATTGCCTCGCCCTCACGGTCGGGGTCGGTTGCAAGCAATACCTGCTCGCTTTCGGCAGCGGCATCTTTTAAAGATTTTATAACATCTTTTTTATCGGGCATATTTATATATTGTAATTTAAAGTTATTTTGAATGTCTACGCCGAGTTTTGATTTGGGCAGATCACGTATATGACCTTTTGACGCCATTACGTTGTAACCTGAACCCAAATATTTTTTTACGCTGTTTATTTTTGAAGGCGACTCAACAATAACAAGTTTTGCCATTATGATACTCCTTTGATTAGTTAATTATCTCATAAATACCGCCGGGCAAAGCCCTGATAATCTGCTCGATTTCAAGTTCGGTAACAGCCGCAATTAAATCGTCATTGCTAAGCCCCAAATTAAGCAAATCGTCGACGGTAAATTTTTGATTATCCAAGTTATTATACACTATCTCTGCTTCTTTTGAAAGACCTAACTGTGAATTTTTTTGTTTTTTAATTGAAATTTTTTCAAAACAATTTTCCTCAAAAGCCTTTTCAATATCAATTTGTTCGGGAAATTTTGAAATATACTGATCAAAAATATCGTTAGAATCAAGTAAAGGCATAGCGCCGTCACGAAGAAGCGCGTTTGAGCCTTTATATTCAGGATACGTCGGATTTCCGGGGATAACAAAAACATCTCTGCCCTGTTCATTTGCAAGTCGTGCGGTAATAAGCGCACCGCTTTTACTGCCCGCTTCAATAACAACTGTGCCGAGCGACAGCCCGGATACTATTCTGTTGCGTATCGGAAAAGAATACTTTGTTGTTGGTGCATATGGCGGGTATTCGCTTATCACGCAACCGTTTTTTGCGATGTCTTCACGCATCTGACGGTTTTGCGGTAAATAATCATAACAAATGCCGCAGCCTAAAACCGCAATGGTTTTTCCGCCGGCTTTGAGTGCGCCTTTATGGGCGTAACTGTCGGCGCCGATTGCTGCTCCGCTTGCTATAATTATGCCGGATTTTGCAAGCCGCATTGACAGCGAAAATGCCGCTTTTTTACCGAAATCGGAGATTTTTCGCGGCCCTACTATTGCAATCACAGGCAGTTTATCAATATCGGGTAAATCGCCTTTTACGTAAAGAACAAGCGGAAAATCGGTTATACTTTTTAACCGATTGGGGTAATCACTGTCTTCGGCGGTGACGATTCTGATAGAATTTTTGTTGCAGTCATCGATAATTTTTAAGACTTTTTCATCACTGACACCGAGTATTTTTTCGGCATTTTTTGTGTCAATTATTTTATTTAAAGAGTCTTTATCGGGCAAAGTTGAGAGATTATCAGACTCTTTTAATGCCGTATAAATTTTAACACTTTTTAAACTGCCGGCGCCGAACGCCTGCTGAATACGTATTAAATTAAACAGAATAGGGTCTTTATAAATCATAGATTGTTACCTTAACATTTCCCACATAGCGATTGACGCAGCCGCTGCGGCATTAAGTGATTCGGCTTTGCCTGACATAGGTATTGTAATAAGACGGTCAACAGATTTGCACGACGCATCGGTAAGCCCGTTTGCCTCATTGCCAATAAGCAGAACATCGCCGTTTTCAAACTTGACATTTAAAATGCTTGCGGCGTTTTTATCAACAACACACCCGAAAGAACGCAGTGAATTGCGTTTTATAAATTCAATAATATTGTCTGTGACGTATAAAGGCAGTCGAAGCAATGTACCCATGGAACTTCGCAGCGATTTCGGCGAATAGGGGTCACATCCACACTGTGATATTATAATGCCGCTTATGCCGAGTGCTTCTGCGGAACGTGCAATTGCACCGAGATTAGACGGGTCGGATATGTTTTCAAGGGCAATGTATTTGCCTGTTGTTGACAGAGTTTGCTGCGGTTCGGGTATTTTTGCAACGGCAATTATGCCCTGAGGCGTGTCGGTGTCGCTGATTTTTTTAAAAAGTTCATCTTTTAAAATATAACAATTTTTACTTGCATCGGCAAAATTTTGTATTTGTATCGCGTGTTTTTCTATTGCGTTTTTTGTTACAAGCAACTTTTCAAATTTAATGTTGTTGTCAAAAGCATCGGAACAAATACGCAGCCCCTCAAGCACAAAAAGGCCGTTGACTTTTCGCTGCTTTGACGAGTTTTGCAACAAAGAAACAAGTTTTACCACGGCATTGTCTTTTGAAGTTATCTCAATAAAATCCTGCATCATTTTCACCTTAAATAAAAGCAAATTCGCCCGAGATACAGTCTCGGGCGATGTGTATAATTATTTTTCTAAAGCCTTTTTTGCATTTTTAACAAGGTTAGAAAAGCCTGCCGGATCATTAACTGCGATATCTGCAAGCATTTTACGGTTTATCTGAACGCCTGCCTTGTTAAGGCCGTTCATAAACGTTGAATAATTCATACCGTTAATTTTTGCCGCCGCAGAAATACGGGTGATCCAAAGACGACGGAAATCACGCTTTTTAAGGCGACGGCCTATATAAGCATAATTGCCTGATTTCATAACCGCTTCTTTAGCGGTTTTAAAAAGTTTAGATTTAGCGCCAAAATAACCCTTGGCAAGTTTTAAAGTCTTTTTTCTTCTTTTACGTGTTGCTAACGCACCTTTTACACGAGCCATTTCAAGTTTCCTCCAATTTTAAGTTTACCGATTATTTATACGGAATAAGTTTTTTTACTGATGCAACATTTGTTGCATCGGCACATACGACTTTACGCAGATTTCTCTTACGCTTTGTAGTCTTTTTATTAAGGATATGTGACTTGTAAGCATGAGCGCGTTTTACCTTGCCGTTTTTGGTAAGTTTAAAGCGCTTTTTAGCGCCGCTGTGTGTTTTGATTTTAGGCATAATTTTATCCTCCTGTAAAATTTTACTTATTTGGTTTAGGAGCCAAAAACATTATCATATTTCTGCCTTCTAATTTTGCTGCTTTTTCTATTGTGTAACAATCGTCGCATTCACTTAAAATCTTTTCTGTAAGTTCAACTCCCTTTTCAGGATGAGTGTATTCACGACCCCTGAACTTGATGGTGATTTTAACCTTATTGCCTGCCTTTAAAAAGCGGTTAATATGTTTGCTTTTGGTTTCAATATCATGTTTGTCAATATTGGTACCGAAAAACCGCAATTCTTTAACGTTTATAACCTTTTGCTTCTTTTTGGAATCCTTTTCGCGTTTTTCTTTTTCAAAGCGAAATTTGCCGTAATTCATCATACGACAGACATAAGGTTCAGATGTTGTAGAAACGGTAACAAGATCAAGATCCTGCTCATACGCCATTTCAAGTGCCTTTGCAGTAGGCACAATGCCCATCTGATTTCCGTCTTTATCAAGAAGACGAACCTCTTTACATTTAATTTCTTCGTTAATTGCTGTTTCCTTAAAACTGATTGTAACGCACCTCCGTAAAAGCGGTAAAATATCAACAAAGGCATGAACATAATATGCCCATGCCTTAAAACAAACAAATTGTTCTATTAACCTTTCGATAACACACGATAAGGTGAGAAACACGGGATATGTTCTGCTTCATTGTCTGAAACATTATAACACATATTTTAAAAATGTCAAGTGTTTTTATTCGACAATTGCAAGTTCCTTTATTGAACGCAACTGATAATTAACGTGTTTAAGCAAATCGGGGTGACGAAGCGCTATCGCGGCGCCGCGCACAACGGCATGTGTCGGGTCGTCAATTGCGTTGACCGGTATGCCGGTATAGTCGGAAATAAGTTTATCCATACCGTTTATCAAAGAACCGCCGCCTGCAAGATAGAGTCCGTCTGCTTTTATATCGGCAACCAGATCGGGGTCGGTTTTTGAGAGAACGGTGCGAATGGAATTACATATCGAATCAGATGTTTCTTTTATTGCCTCATAGACCTCGGTTGAAGTAATTTCAAAACTTTCGGGTAATCCGGTAAACACATTTCTGCCCTTGCCTATCATAGCGATTTCAACAGGACGCTCAATAACCGTACCTATTTGTTTTTTGATTGATTCCGCCATTAAATTGCCTATTTCTATATTGTATTCTTTTCTTATGTATTTCATAATCTGCATATAAAAATCATAAGAGGCAACTTTAAAGGATTCGCATACCGAAATGCCACCCATTGAAACCACGGCAATATCGGTTGTGCCGGCACCTATATCGATAATCATATAGCCGTGCGGCTTTGAAAAATCGAGCCCCAGACCGAAAGCAATTGCAAGCGGACTTTCAATTACAGAAATGTTTCTGCCGCCGGCAGATTCAACTACGTTTGACATAGAATGATGCTGCAACTCGGTAAGACCGACAGGCAAAGTAGTCATCATTTTAGGACGCACCATTCTGTTGCCGAACGCTTTACCCATATACTCTTTAAGCATTGCCTCGGCAATATCGTACTCGGCAATTACGCCGTGCCTTATCGGCAATACACATTCAAGTGAATCAGGGGTTCTGCCCATAGTTTGTTTTGCCATTTCGCCGAAGTACACAGGCTCCCAGGTTTCACTGTTAACCGTAACAACACTCGGCTGTTCAAGAACCACCCTTGAACTTGAAAAAATAACCGTTTTATATGAACCTATATCTATACCTATTTCCATAGCCATAATTATCACCGCCTATATTATACAGTATAGTAAATCATTTTGCAATTTGATTTTTTTGTTTAAAAATTGTTGTGAGAGCAGTAGCGCAATAAACCTTTTCGGCACCGGCATAAAGCAATGTTTTTGCACATTCGTCAAGAGTGGCGCCGGTAGTGCGTATATCATCGATAAGCAAAACGGTTGTGCCGTCTACCCTGTAATTGTAATAAAATTTTCCGTTCACGTTTGACAGGCGCTCTTTTATAGAAAGTTTGTGCTGCTGTTTTTTGCCTTTTTTGCAATCGAGCAACCTATACGCGTAAGGAATATTAAGCATTTTTGCAATATCTTTGCACAAATAATTGCAGTGGTCAAATTTTGATTTTCTGAAAACGCTCTTGCCTGCAGGCACTGCGCAAATGCAGTCAAATCCGATATCCGGATAGAGCAGATTGACCGCATTCGCAATTTCCGACGCAAAAAAGTGCGCATAATGTTGCCTGTGTTTAAATTTATATGAGTAATAAGCACTTTGAGCGATACCCTCATTTTTGAATACCGAAATCAACTTTTCAAAACGGTAAATGTTATAATTGCAAACGCAATTACCCGTTTCATAACCGCACACGGTACAAAAATTACCGAGATCATTTTTTTCGATATGCTTTTCGCAGAAATCACAAAAATATTTGCCTTCGGCAATTATTTCACCGCAACCCATACACTTATTCGGGAAAAAAGCGCTTATTAACTGTTGTTTAATTCTGCTCATTTTCAATCAACAAATTTTTGAGCAAAGTGTATCTGAGTGTTTTTTTATTGTTAGCAGTCATAGCGTTATAGACGCCCTCGCTGCCTACTGCAATCAACAATTTTTTTGCGCGTGTAATAGCCGTATACAGCAAATTACGGTATATAAGTTGCGGCGGCGTGTCAAACAGCGGCAATATAACACAATCAAACTCACTTCCCTGACTTTTGTGAACGGTAACGGCATACGCAAGTTCAAGTTCGCCTATATTCTCCATAAAATATGTAACCGTTTTATCGTCAAACTTAACCTTTATTATGCCGCCCTTGACATCTATAAGCGTTATGTGACCGACATCGCCGTTATACATACCGTAACCTATATCGCCGTTATCGCGCTGCCACTGTAAGTCGTAATTGTTTTTTATTTGCATTACTTTATCGCCGGCGCGGTAATAAACACCCTTATAACTTACCTGAGGCTGATTTTCGGTTCGGGGATTTAAAATTGCCTGCAACAAGTTGTTAAGGTTTGCGGTGCCGGTCTCGGACTTGCGTGACGGGCAAAGAATCTGTATATCGGTAATATTGTTAAGACCGTAAGCATTCGGCAAACGTGTTTCGCATAATTCAAGCACGGTATCGCATACATCCGACGCTGTATTGCGATGCAACATAAAAAAGTCTTTGCCTTTATTTGACAAATCTGACGGTTCGCCGTTAATTATTGCGTGTGCATTTGCAATAATTGTGCTTTCCATTGCCTGTCTGAAAACCTTTTTAAGACATACGCTTGAATACATTTGCGATTCTAAAATATCATTCAAAACGTTGCCTGCCGAAACGCTCGGCAACTGATCGGTATCGCCCACCAATATAATACGACAGGAAACCTTGAGTGCCCGCAGCAAACTTTCAAACAACAGCGTATCGATCATTGAGGCCTCGTCAATGACAATCACCTCACATTCAAGCGGATTGCGCTCGTTGCGTGAGAATTTTTGCTTGTCCTCGCCTGTCCACTCAACTTCAAGCAGACGGTGTATTGTTTTTGCCTCTCTGCCGGTAAGTTCGGTCATACGCTTTGCCGCTCTGCCCGTGGGTGCCGCAAGTTGAATATTTAAATCACGTTGTTCAAACAGTTCGATAATCGCGTTAAGTGTTGTTGTTTTGCCTGTTCCCGGACCGCCAGTGAGTATAAAAACGCCGTTTGAAAAAGAATTTTTTATGGCCGTGCGCTGCAATTGTTCAAATTTTATGCCGAGTTTATTTTCAACATAATCTATTTCAAGTTCATCGATATGCGCCGCTGTGCCGATATAATTTTTACCTGCCGCAAGGCGTGCGGCAATATATTCCTCGGCGGTATAATATTCCGGCAGCATAAGGAAGTCGGTATCGTCCACTGTTTTGGTGCGGATTATCAATCTTTCAATCATTTTATCGCAAACAGAATCAATTCTGTATTCATCGCTTTCAAGCAGTTTTACTGCTACCGGTATAAGTTTTTTACGCGGCAAACAGGTATGCCCGTTAAGCAGATTTTTATGAAGTATATATTCAACACCCGAAAACAAGCGCATTTCATTATCCGGTGAAATACCTAAATCAAAAGCAATTTTTTCAACCGTTTCAAACGAAAAATCAATGCCGTCGCGGCAGAGTATGTAAGGATTTTGTTTTATTTTTTCGCAGGAGTCAGTACCGAACGCCTGAAACACTTTAATGCAGCGTTCCATAGATACCTCATAAGGATTTAATAAAAGCATCAGGTCGCGTATTCCGAACTGCTTATTGTATTCTTCGGAAATGCTGATTGCCTTATCATAAGAGATGCCGCGTATATTCACCATATCTTCAGGATGATTTTGAATTACGTCAAGAGTATCCGAGCCGAATTTTTCAACAATACGCTCTGCAGTTGCGGGGCCTACGCCTTTGATTACACCTGACGATAAATAACGCAGAATAGCCGCAACATTTTTGGGAGCAACCGTTTCATAAGTCTTTGCGGAGAACTGCCTGCCGTAAATCTGATGGGTAATATACTGACCTGTAAATTTTACATTATCACCAACCGACAAAAAGGGTATATAACCCACAACGGTTATATGTTCTCTGCCCGATTTTAAGGTGCAAACAGTATAACCGTTGTTTTTATTTGAGTATGTTATTTTTTCGATCAAGCCGTTTATTTCAATTATATCACCGTTAACGGCACTTTCCATTAAGTATTTCTCCCTGTAAATTTATGTTGTTCGGAATATCATTTATAGAACACAAAAATATATTTTTGCCATTTATATATTCGCTGCACTGTTTTTTTTCATCTGCACTGAGATTGTCTGCGACGGCAATTATTCCGTTAGCATAGATATCGCCGTGCCAAAGTATTTTTTGCCATATAAAGTTAAGTTGTTTTAGCGCATTTTCACTTTGCAATACAACAAACGTATAACTGTTAAAGCGTTTTTTGGGCATAAAAAAGAACATACGGACTATGTAAAGCAACTCGCAAATGCCCGAAATTGCAAAAACAGCCAACAGAGTCAATAATATTGTTTTAACCACAGATACCACCTCATTAAATAATATGCAAACAAGGCGGTATCTGACAATTTTGTATTAATTTAAAGTGACAGAGGTACTGTAATTGCCAACCTGCCAAACGTTTTTATAAATGTCGGATTTAACAATGACCTCAACGGTATGATCGCCTGCGGATTTATCAGTTAAGTCAACTACGGCGTAAAAATCCGAAGATTTGATGCTGCTGATTACATCTGAAGGACCGCATAACTTGACATTTTTTATTCTGGTATCGGTTTTTGCCTTTAAGTTGTCGGCAAGGCCCGTGCATCGGATATTTCTGATGTCGATAACCGTTTCGGTATACCCCGACATATTTATATTAACGGTGAAATACTCAACGCTTTCAAGAATTTTTACACCGTCGGGTAACACGGGGGAAACTTCAAATACGTTGGTAGTTGACGATACTTTTCTGAAATCGATAGCAGAAAGCGATATGCTGTCAATTTTATCAACTACTTCGGGTGTGCCTATTATGGTGACCTTACTTTGGTCGATTGTGTAAGAAATATCGCTTTCGGAAAGTCCCGACGGCAGATTATTGAAGTTTGCCTTACACTGCACAGATTTCATCTTGGATATAGGCTGTGTAACTTTTGTGGTTGTAAACGAAAGTGTTAAATAGGAATTAGTAACAATGTTATTGCCTGCATCGTAAACGGTTCCGTCTGCAGTGTATCGGTATATAATCGCATCATCACTGTCATACAAAACAATGTCGCTGTCAAAACTCTGCGATGAATCCAGTGTTTTGTTAACCTCAGCATAGGTACCTACGGTAGCAATTTTTTCCATTGTGGTACGCGGACCCTTTATTGTAATTGTATTTTGCTGAGAATCCGAAACAACCGGTGTTTCCGCTACCAGACCGTCTGCCGCACTTACGCCTACAAGTTTCGGCACAAGAGTAAACTCTTTTGTATCGATATAGTCGAAGGTTACGTCAATGGTTTTAGGATTTATTTCGGTAAAAGTATAACCGTTCTTTTTGCTGTTGCTTGAAGCGACAATGTCCAAAGTATATGTGCCGGCGGCGTTGACATCGGTAACCGAAGCAGAAAGCAGGAAATCATCTGACTTTAATGAGCTTACTATATAGTTAGGTCCGCTTACCGTAACTGAAAATTTTTGAGAGGCAACATCTGTAACAATACCGAGTCCCATTTCGGAAGCAACAGTATCTTCAATTGAAATTGCGGCCGACACGCCTGTAAAAGTCTGGGTGCGAACAGGATTTTCGGTCATATTTATACCGAGCCACATAGCGAATGCGATAACTATTGAAAGTATAACGGTAAAACGTTTATTATAGATTAAATTACCGAGTCGCAGTGAAGAAGGAATTTTAAACTTCATCGTCATTTTCCTCCTTTACGGAAATATCTGTATTTTTATCTTCATTCGCGTTTTCACTTTTGTTTTTATCGTTATCTTTCGATTTGCGTGAAAACAGTTTTTTAACAAAGATTTTTACCGGCGGTTCACGGTCCTCTTCATAAATGTCGATAAGTTTTGATTTAATTTCCGTATAAGCGGAAGCAACGCTGTGATCACGCGTTATTGCGCCGTTAAAAGCGATTGATATTATACCGGTTTCTTCAGAAACAACCAAAACGATTGCGTCGGAATTTTCGGTCATGCCGATTGCCGCTCTGTGACGTGTGCCGAGCTGTGACGATAATTCGGTATTAGGTGTAAGCGGCAGAATGCAGGCGGCGGCATAAATCCTGCCGTCACGGACAATTACGGCGCCGTCATGCAGCGGTGATTTGGGATAAAAAATATTATTAACTATTGATTCGCTTGCAACTGCATCTACAATAGTACCGGTGTTTATAATTTCACCGAGCTGCGTTTTTCTTTCAAAAACGATAAGCGCACCGGTTTTTGTTTTTTGCAGCTGACCTGCTGCCTTGCATATTCGGTCAACAGCGTCAAGAACTATGGTACGTTCGCTCTCTGCGGATTGCAGGTAACTTAATTTTGTCTGACCGACGCGTTCGAGTATTCGGCGCAGTTCAGGCTGGAATATTACGGCTATAACAACGATTGCCGAACCGAACACAACAGAAAGCAACCATCTCAAAACTGCCAACTTAAAGGCGTTAGCCAATGCGTACATTATTAAAAGAAACGCCATACCCTTAACTAACTGGCCGGCTCTTGTTTCACGCAAAAAACCGATCGACTTATAGATAATAAAGGCAATTATTGCAATATCCAGAATATCGAAAAAACGCAAATTGGATATTGTATATATAAATTGATTCCATAAGGTGTATTCGGTATCAAATATAACGCTCAAAATATCAGTCCCTTAAAATAAACTCTTGTATATTTTAACACAAAATCCATTAC
>CAKSDJ010000024.1 GCA_934445015.1 uncultured Eubacteriales bacterium
AGTTTTCATCGGGCATATCCCAATTGTGCCATATTTCCTGAACGTCATCATTTTCTTCAAGCATATCAATAAGCTTTTCCATTTTTGCAATCTGCTCTTCATCTTCGATAACGGTAGTTGTTTGCGGTATATACTGAACTTCTGCAGATATAAACTTATATCCCTTTTCTTCCAAAGCGTCACGCACTGCGCCCAAATCATTGGGTTCGGTGGTAATTTCAAAAACGTCGCCGTCAAAAGTAAAATCGTCGGCACCTGCTTCAAGTGCCGCTTCCATAACGGTGTCTTCATCAAGGCCTTCGCCCTCAATAACTATTACACCTTTACGGTCAAACATAAACATTACCGAACCTGACTGACCGAGATTGCCGCCGCACTTATCAAAATAATGGCGCATCTCACCGGCGGTACGGTTACGGTTATCGGTGAGTGTTTCTACAACAACCGCAACGCCGTTAGGACCGTAGCCTTCGTAAATCAACTCTTCATACTCATTTACGCCGCCCTCGCCTGCGGCTTTTTTGATTATTCTTTCAATATTGTCATTCGGCACATTGTTTGCCTTTGCCTTTGCTATGGCATCTTTAAGTTTGCTGTTTTCAAGCGGATTAGGACCGCCGGTTTTAACTATGACCGAAATTTCGCGGCCTATCTTGGTAAATATTTTTGCCTTTGCAGCGTCTGTTTTTTCTTTTTTACGCTTAATGTTGTTCCACTTTGAATGTCCTGACATATTTTATCCTTCCCCTTTTGGAAACTATTAAAACTATTATTCAATAACCTAAGTATTTTATCACAAATCTTTATTTTGTTCAAGGGCTTTTTCAAAAATCCGCTTTACGTCATCAACCGAAGAGATTTCACCGCATAATCGCCTGAGCGCTGCGGCACCGTTGATGCCTGACAAATACCATGCCGTATGTTTGCGCGACTCCAATACCGCAATGTGTGCGTCTTTATATTTCTGCATAAGTTCAATTTGCCTTATGCAGGCATTAAACCGTTCTTCAAGTGACGGCTTTGTATACTTACGCCCATCAAAAAAGGCGTTTATTTCATCAAATATAAACGGATTGCCCTGAGCGCCGCGCCCTACCATTATGTAGTCGCAACCCGTATTGTCATACATATATTTTGCGGACTTTGCGTCAATTACATCGCCGTTGCCTATAACCGGTATGCAAACGGAGTTTTTAACCTTGTAGATTATACCGTAATCGACGGGCGGTGCATACATTTGTTTACGGGTTCTGCCGTGTACCGTTATTGCCGCAGCGCCTGCCGCCTCACAGGCTCGGGCAAGTTCGGGCGCGTTTAAAGATTTTTCATCCCAACCCGAACGGATTTTAACCGTAACCGGAACTTTGACCGCCTTTACGGTCTCCTCTACGATTTTAGCGGCAAGCGGTATGTCTTTCATTAAAGCGCTTCCGCCGCCGTGACCCGCTACTTTAGGTGCCGGGCAGCCCATATTTATATCTATAAAATCCGGGTTAAAACTCTCAGCTTTGCGCGCCGCCTCTGCCATAATATACGGGTCGGAACCGAATATCTGCGACGCACACATCGCCGTGCTGCCGAAGCACTCAAGTAAACGTTCCGATTTTTTGTCACCCTGCACAATGCCTTTTGCACTTGTGAGTTCACCAACGGTAAAACCTGCGCCGTAATGTACACATATTTCTCTCATAGCTCTGTCGGCAACACCTGCCATAGGAGCGAGAGCAGCATAACCTTTAATTTTTAAATCACCGATTTTCATAATAATGTGATTATACATTAAAATAAATTTTCTGTCAATTTTTTAAATTTGGTAGTGACAAAACGCATCAAAGATGGTAAAATAAATATAATTATATTTATATAATAGGAGTGACATTTTTTGAAACTGCTTGCGATTGACGGCAACAGCATAATTAACCGCGCTTTTTACGGAATTAAACTGCTTTCTACCAAAGACGGTCAATATACAAACGCCGTTTACGGTTTTATAAATATCCTTAATAAACTGCTTGAAAAAGAAAATCCCGATTGCGTTGCGGTAGCATTTGACCTGAAAGCGCCGACGTTTCGTCACAAAATGTATACCTCTTACAAGGCAGGCCGTCACGCAACGCCCGATGAACTTTTGTGCCAGTTCCCTATTTTAAAAGAATGGCTTACACTTGCAGGTTACAAATACATTGAATGTGAGGGTTACGAGGCGGATGACATTTTGGGTACGCTGTCCGCAAGTTGTAACACGCAAGGTGACACCTGTGTTATTGCTACGGGCGACCGTGACTCATTGCAACTTGTGTCGGATACAACGCGTGTACTGCTCACCGTAACAAAAGCCGGTCAGCCTGAAATAACCGATTATACGCCGCAAAAACTTTTTGAAGTTTACGGACTTACGCCAGGCGAAATGATAGAACTTAAAGCGCTTATGGGCGATTCGTCCGATAACATACCCGGCGTTACCGGAATAGGTCAAAAAACCGCAACCGACCTTATTACAAAATATCACAGCATAGACTACATTTACGGTCATTTAGACGCACTTGAAATAAAAGACGGCGTGCGTCAAAAACTTTCAGCAGGCAAAGACAGTGCATTTTTAAGCCGCACATTAGGCACAATATGCTGCGAAGCGCCTATCGATACAAAAATTGAAAACTATAAAACCGGTAACACCGACCGTAACGGACTTGCCCGTCTTATGACCAAACTTGAGTTTTTTAAACTTATGCAAAAAATGGGCATTACACCGGCAGCCGACGGTTTTGAAACCGCAAGAGAAGAATGTTCGAACTTTAAAACAGGCGAATTTAAAGATATAAGCGCCTCTGCCGATATTTTTATAAAAAACGGCTTTGCGGCAGCAGTAAGCAACAACACCGTGTGCCGTTTAACAGAAGCCGAATTTGAAAATATTATGTCAAACGCGCAAGTTGAAAAACGGGTTTACGATTACAAGAATTTGTATAAAAATTTTCCGCTTTCAAAATCGGTTGTATTTGATGCAATGCTTGCAGGTTATTTATGCAATCCGTCTGCGTCGGACTACACCGCAGAACGGCTCATTGCAGAATACGGCAGCAAAACTGCCGTTGAAAACTGCGATGATGAATTTTTGAATTCTGCCGCAGATTTCAGTGTTTGTTGCGACGGACTCACAAAATTGCTTAAAAAGAGCGGTCAGTTGCAGCTTTTGCGTGATGTTGAAGTTCCGCTGGCACGTGTGCTGGCTCTTATGGAAGAACGCGGATTTCTTATAGACAGCGAGGGTCTGCAGGATTACTCAGAAAGCCTTGAAAACCGTATAAAAGAAATAACTGCCGAAATATATACCCTTTCGGGCGAAGAATTCAATATAAACTCGCCTAAGCAGTTAGGTCAGATTTTATTTGTAAAGTTAGGTTTGCCGGCAAAAAAGAAAACCAAAAGCGGCTTCAGCACAAATGCAGAGGTGCTTGAAAGTCTGCGGTATGACTACCCGATTGTAGACTTAATATTGCAGTACCGTCAACTTGCAAAACTTAAATCGACTTATTGCGACGGTTTGCTTTCAGCCAGAGGTGACGACGGCAGAATACACTCAACATTCAATCAGACCGAAGCGCGAACGGGCAGAATAAGTTCGCTTGAGCCCAACCTTCAGAATATACCCGTGCGCACCGAAGAAGGCAAAACGCTTCGCAAATTTTTTAAGGCAAAAGACGGTTGTGTTTTGTGCGATGCCGACTACTCGCAGATTGAACTGCGCGTTCTTGCGAGTATGGCAGCCGACAAAACTATGATAGAGGCATTTGAAAGCGGAACCGATATTCACACCGTAACCGCATCACAGGTATTTAATATTCCGGTAGAAATGGTTTTGCCTGTTATGCGCAGCCGCGCAAAAGCGGTCAATTTCGGCATTGTTTACGGAATAGGCGCATTTTCGCTGTCAAAAGATATAGGCGTAAGCCGAAAAGAAGCCGAAACATATATAAACAACTATCTTTCAACATACAAAGGCATTGCCGCATATATGCAAAACACCATTGAGCAAGCCAAAAAAGACGGGTATGTCACCACCCTTTTCGGACGGAGGCGTTACCTGCCGGAACTTTCGGCATCAAACGGTATGCTTCGCGCTTTCGGAGAGCGTGTTGCGCGCAACGCGCCCATACAGGGCACTGCTGCAGATATTATTAAAATTGCAATGATAAAAGTAAACGACCGCCTTGAGCATGAACTGCCGAGCGCACATCTTATTTTGCAGGTACATGATGAGCTTATTGTGGAGTGCTTCGAAAAAGACAGCACCGCCGTGTGCAAAATACTTGAAGAAGAAATGTCAAACGCGGCAAATCTTGCCGTTAAACTATCGGTAGACGCCCATTGCGGAAAAAATTGGTTAGAGGCAAAAAGTTAATGAACGTAGTTTTTTTATGCACCGGAAATACCTGTCGCAGTCCGATGGCAGAGGGATATTTAAAATCAAAGAATATTCCCGATGTATCGGTCATAAGCTGCGGTTTCAGCGAGGGGGATCCGGCAAATCCAAATGCAATTGCCGTTATGAAAGAGGCAGGAATTGATATTTCAAATCACATATCACACACCATAACCGAAAAAATTGCGGAAAAAGCCGACGCAATAATCTGTATGACCGAATCCCATAAAAATATTTTAATACAGACGGGCGTTGACAAAAAAATTATTTCGGTGCTTGCCGGCGGCATACCCGACCCGTTCGGCGGTGATTTAGCGATATACCGCAAATGCCGTGATTTAATATTTGCCGGCATAGATGAGTTAATAAGCAACGGTTTTTTTAATGAAATATATATAAAGATTGCCGACAGTTCAAGTATAAGCGATATATCAAACATTGAAAAATCGGTATTCAAAGACCCGTGGAGCGAAAAGTCAATAAGCGAATCAATGCTTGCAGGCACTAAATTTTTTACAGCCGTATACAAAGGCCGTATTGTCGGATATATGGGTCTCAGTGAAATTTCGGGCGAGGGTTATGTTACAAATATTGCGGTGCTTGAAGATTTTCGCCGCAAGGGCATTGCAACCGCTCTGCTGCAATATGTGATAAAGTCCGAAAAAAATCTGCTCGAATTTATTTCGCTTGAAGTTCGGGTTTCAAACAAAAACGCGATTTCGCTTTATGAAAAACTCGGATTTGAAAAAGCAGGCTTGCGAAAACGGTTTTATACAAATCCTACCGAGGATGCCCTGATTATGACAAAAAACTTTTCCGCCTATTCAAAATAAAACGCAGGTGATTATTGAGTGAAAATTTTAGCAATTGAATCCTCCTGTGACGAAACATCGGTTGCAATCACAGAGGAGCGAAAAATACTTTCAAATATAGTGGCGACCCAAATAGCCGAGCACCGTATCTACGGCGGAGTCGTGCCCGAAATAGCATCGCGCAGGCACGTTGAATCGATAAGTCAGGTGTGCAATGAGGCTTTAAGTGCGGCAGGCATTACATACAGAGATATTGATGCCGTTGCGGTAACTTTTGCACCGGGTCTTATAGGCGCACTGCTTGTAGGCGTAAATTTCGCAAAAGGTCTTTCTGCCTCACTTGGTGTGCCGCTTATTCCGGCACATCACCTGCGCTCGCATATAGCGGCGAACTACGTTGACACGCCTGACCTGAAACCGCCGTTTTTGTGTCTTACGGTTTCAGGCGGAAACACCGTGATTACCGAAGTTGCCGATTATACAAAATTCAACCCCATAGGCAGAACAACAGACGATGCCGCAGGCGAATGTTTTGATAAAACCGCACGTACACTCGGCCTTCCGTATCCGGGCGGCGTAAATCTTGATAAAATTGCAACAGTCGCCGATACAAAAAAATATCCGCTTCCCTATCCGCACACCGACGGCGAATATGATTTCAGTTTTTCGGGTCTTAAAACCGCAGTTATAAATCTTGTTCATAATAAAAAGCAGAAAAATGAAGAAATAGATATTCCCGTTCTTGCGGCAACCGTAAGGCAAAAGGTTTGCGATATTCTTATCGACAAAACCATATCCGCCGCAAAAAATTTAAATCATAAAACACTTGTTTTGGCAGGCGGTGTTTCGGCTAATTCCGAACTGCGTACAAGAATGAAAAACGAGTGTGATAAAAGCGGAATAACCTTTCGCTGCCCCAATCTAAAATATTGCGGTGACAACGCCGCAATGGTGGGCGTACAGGCATACTATGAATACAAAAGCGGTAATGTTGCCGACGCATCGCTTAATGCGGTTGCCACATTACCTATTGATTACAGATAGGCAGGTTTATATTTATGAGCAGCAAAAAACTTATAATAATTGCAAACCCGTGTTCAGGCAAAGCAAAAATAAAAAACGACCTTTTGAAAATCGTACAAATTTTTTCGCAGGCCGATTATGATGTCACCGTTTATCCCACAAAATCACGCGGTGACGCCACTCAAAAAGCCGCGTCTTTAAAAAAGGGCGAATTTGACCGTATAGTTATATGCGGCGGTGACGGCACATTAAACGAGGTCATAACGGGCGTTATGCAGTCGAACATAAGATGCACCATAGGCTATATACCGCTCGGCACGCTCAATGAGTGGTCATCGGGTCTTAAAATTTCAAGAAATGCGATTACTGCCGCAAGCGACATTGTAACCGGCACCGAAATCGAACTTGACATAGGCAAGTTCAACAACAGATATTTTTCATATACAGCCTCGTTCGGCGCTTTTACCGAGGCATCATATTCTGCCTCGCAGGACATAAAAAACGTTCTGGGTCAAGCCGCATATTTGTTTGAAGGCATTAAAAGTTTAGCCAACATAAAACCTATTCACCTCAAATTCAGTTGCAACGGTAAAGAGATTGAGGATGATTACCTTTTCGGCGCTGTATCAAACTCAATGTCCGTAGGCGGAATCGTAAAGTTCAAAGATTCTCTGGTAAAACTTGATGACGGCGAATTTGAGGTATTGCTCATAAAAAATCCGTCTTCAATATTGCAGTTTCAATCCATATTGGACGGCATAATACGCAAAGATTTAGACCGAAAAGGCATAGAATTTTTCCACACAAGTCAAATCACCGTAACCGGCGGCAAAGATGTCGCGTGGACACTTGACGGCGAATACGCCCCGGGCGAAGACACGGTAACACTTACAAATATGCACTCCGCGCTTCATCTTATAGTGCCGCAGCAGGATAAAAATAACGAATAGGTCATAAGGAGCAGAATTTATGTTTACAAGAGATATAGGTGTAGATTTAGGAACCGCAAACACATTGGTATGCGTTAAGGGCAAGGGCATTATTATGCGCGAACCATCTGTTGTGGCGTACGATGTAACAAATGACGCGGTGCGTGCCGTAGGTCGCGAAGCAAAAGAAATGATTGGCAGGACCCCGGGTTCAATAGTGGCGGTCCGCCCGCTTAAAGACGGCGTAATAGCCGATTTTGACGTAACGGCCGCAATGCTTAAAAGATTTATAAACGTTGCTTTAAAAGGTTCGTTCTTTTCGCGTGTGCGTATGGTTATATGTATACCTACGGGCGTAACCGAGGTTGAAAGCCGTGCGGTTTATGACGCTGCAAAACAAGCCGGCGCATACGATGTAGACCTTGTTGAAGAACCTATGGCTGCCGCAGTAGGCGCAGGGCTTCCGGTGTGTGAGGCAACCGGAAATATGATAGTTGACATCGGCGGCGGCACAAGCGAAATAGCAGTAATTTCGCTCGGGGATATTGTTACGGCACAGTCGCTCAGAATTGCCGGTGATGACCTTGACGAGGCAATCATTCATTATATACGCAAAAAACATAATTTGCTTATCGGCGAACGCACGGCAGAGCAAATTAAAATAGATATAGGCTCGGCAAAACCTTATGAGGGTGAAACCTCTATTGAAATCAAGGGCAGAAACGTTGTTGACGGCTTGCCCAAAAATGTTGTTATAACGTCCGCCGAGGTGCGTGACGCTATGGTTGACCCGATTACACAGATAATTGACGCCATACGCTCTACACTTGAAAAAACTCCGCCGGAACTTTCAGCAGATATTATCGACAGCGGCATAACGCTCACCGGCGGCACGGCGCTGCTTCGCGGACTCGCAGAACTTATAGCGGAAGAAACCGGTATGCCTGTTACTGTGGCTCCGAATCCGCTTGACTGCGTTGTTCTCGGCACCGCAAAACGCCTTGAAGCCGACAGCGGCTTCCGCAACTATGTATTCCGCAGAGGAAAAAGATTCAGATAAAAGGAGATAAGAAAATGCGTTTCTTTCTTCGCAGCAAACAGTTTAAAGTAATAGTTTCAGTGGTTCTGATTATTATTCTGCTTACGGCGTCTTTTGTATTTATAGGCAAACGTATGGCACCGCAGACCGATATTGCCGGCACCTTAACCGCGCCGTTTCGCAGCCTTATAACCGGCATTTCGCACGCTGTGTCGGACTTCTTTGACAATTATAACAACGGCAACGAACTAAGCCTTGAAAATGCAGAACTGAAAGCAAAAATAAACGAACTCGAAAACAAAGTCGCAGACTATGAAAAAACAGCTTCGGAAAATGAATTTTATAAGGATTATCTTGAAATCAAAGAGAATAATCCCGATTATACTTTCTCTGATGCAAGTATTATATCGCGCGACCCCGATGACCCCTACGGCGGTTTTACAATAAATAAAGGCTCATCCTCTGATATATCGCTTTATGACCCCGTTATTACCGACGGAGGCATTGTAGGATATATAACCGAAGTCGGTCTTACCTCCTGCAAAGTAACAACCGTGCTCAGCCCCGAAATTACTCTGGGTGCGCTTGATAACCGCACAAATGACGCAGGTGTTGTAACCGGCGGTCTTACTTTGGCGCAAAAAGGACTTTGCCGTTTTGCAAATCTTTCGCGTTCGTGCAGTGTTGCGGTAGGCGACTATGTTGTAACGTCTGGCGAAGGTATATTCCCCGAAGGGCTGCTTGTCGGAACTGTAGAAAACATAGGTGTTGACGAATACAACACTTCAATTTACGCCGAAATAAAACCGTTTGCCGACGCGTCACAGATTCGCTCGGTTATGGTAATTACCTCTTTTGAGGGTCAAGGCGGTATAACCGTTTCTTCCCGGGAGTAAATCTATGACAGACAGAAAAAAAGTTTTTATACTAAGGCTTATAAACACATTTATATTTGCGTTTCTTATTGCATTTCAGTACAACAGTGTATTTTCAATAAAGATACAAACGGCAAACCCTATGGTTATGCTGGCATTACTTGTTTCGGTGTCTATTTTTTCATCGGAACAAACCGCAGCGTTTGCAGGTATGGCAACGGGGATTTTTATTGACTGCGTATCAAACACGTCATCCTGCTTTCACACGGTTTTGTTTTTGTGTTTGGGACTTGCCGTGTCACTTGCCGCACACCACCTGTTTAACAACAATATTTTTTCGGCTTGTGCGCTTTGTTTTTTAAGCAGTGTATTTTATTATTTACTGCGTTGGGTTTTCACTTACGCTTTTTCACTTTCGTTCACCGAAAATCTTACCTATTTAATGCGTATAGCAATTCCGAGTGCGGTTTACACAACCGTTTTTATAGTACCGTTTTATTACCTTGAAAAATTTTTGTACAAAAAATTCTACCGCATATAAAAATTCAGAACAAAGGGGTGATTTTAAGTGCCGTTCAAAAAAAAGCGCCAAACTCCGCTTATTGTACTTTCAATAATTCTCGTGTTGGTAATATTGCTGTATACCGCACGGATATACTCAATACAAATAATAAATTCGTCGAAATATTCATCTTCAGCGCAAGGCAGCACAGCAATAAGAACCGCGGTGCTTAAAGCACCGCGCGGTGAAATTCTTGACTGCTACGGCAGGCAGATCGCCGTAAACCGCGACGGATACAACATCGTATTTAATAAAGCGTATGTAGGCGACAATCTTAACGATATAATTTTAACCCTTGTTGATTTGCTTGACGGTATGTCGGTAAAACACACCGACAAATTGCCGCTCAATTATACCGAGCCTTATGCCTTTAACGATGAATCAACCGAAAAACTTATCAAAACCTTAGACCTTGCAAGTTACGCTACGGCAGAAAACTGTTTTGCGCGCTTGGTAGAACGTTATAAACTTGAAAACTATTCGGCAGATGAACAGCGTAAAATAATGGGTGTTCGTTACAGTATGGAAATCGCCGATTTTTCAATATCATACCCGTTTACATTTGCAGAAGATATACCTACCGAACTTATGAGTAAAATTTCGGAATCAAACTTTATGCTGAACGGCGTTTCGGTTGAAATCGTGCCGTTCAGATATTACGCCGACACCTCGCTTGCCGTAAACCTTATAGGAACGGTAGGCCCAATTTTTGAAGAGGATTGGTCAAGCGGAGAAAATTACAAAGACAAAGGCTACTCATACGACGATAAAGTGGGCAAAAGCGGAATAGAATATTGGGCTGAAAAATATTTGCGCGGTACCGACGGCGAGGTAACTTATTACCTCAATGCCGAGGGCGATATTATTAACCGTGAAGTAACCAAAGCTCCGATTGCCGGTAAAACCGTTATGCTTACAATTGACGCAAAAATGCAGCGTACCGTTCAGGATGCGCTTGCAAACACCGTCAAATCATTGCAAAGTGAAGGCGGCACGGTAACTGCCGGTGCGGCCGTTGTTATTGATATTAAAAGCGGCGGTGTAATCACATCGGCAAATTACCCGACATACGACCTCGCGACTATGTCCGAAAATTATGAAGCGTTACTCGCCGACCCGCGAAATCCGCTTACCGACCGTGCCTTTCAGGGCGTTTACCCGATAGGTTCTACAATAAAACCTATTGTTGCGGCAGCAGCGCTTGAAAGTAATCTTTATAAAAACGGTGAAGTTATTTTTTGCAAAAGAACTTATGATTACTTTAAAGATTACACACCGAGTTGTATGCACTATCACGGCAATATGAATCTCACTATGGCGCTTTCAAAAAGCTGCAACTACTTCTTTTTTGAATTGGGACGCAGAATAGGTGCAATTTCACTTACCGATTATTTTAAACAATTCGGTCTCGGAGTTAAAACGGGTGTTGAAGTTAACGACAGTGCCGGAATTATAATCGAACCTGCAAGCAACGGCTTCGGCGGTGACACCCTGCAGATCTCAATAGGTCAGATGAACGCATTTACTCCCCTGCAACTTGCAAACTATGTCGCCACGTTTGCTAACGGCGGAACACATTATAAGGCAACGCTTATTGACAAAATAGTATCTTACGATATGACCGAAACTTATGATGAGTGCAAACCGTCAGTACTTAATACAGTGCAGCTTAAAGACAGCACGATTTCTGCAATTAAAGAGGGTATGCTGTCGGTTACGGTTGACGGTACCGGTCATGCGGCTCTTGGCGATTATCCGATTAAACTGGGTGGTAAAACGGGTACTTCACAGGTAGAAGGCGGAGCCGACCACAGCACATATATACTGTTTGCGCCCTATGACAACCCAGAAATTGCAATTTCGGTAGTGCTTGAACACGGCTCGTCAAGTTACGCTTCGGGCACTTTGGTACGGCAAATCCTTGACGCATATTTCTTTTCGGATGAAAATGAAAGTTCAACTGTAACGCCGTATACCGTTATAGGCTGATTTTTTGTTAATTTAAGCCATATCAATTGACATAAAAAATGTTTTATGATAAAATAATTTGAAGCGATGTTATGACTGGGGTGAGAGATTTTATATGGGTATTTGTGTGGCTACAACATCAGGTAAAGGCGGCACAGGTAAATCCACAGTCTCGGCAGCACTGGCTGTTGCATTTTCAAAAATGGGTAAACGCGTTTTGCTTGTCGATATGGATGAGGGACTTCGCTGTCTGGATTTGATTTTAGGCATTGACAGCAAAATAGTATTTGACCTCGCGGATATTTTATCCGGCGGCCCCATTTCGGATTCAGTTTATACAGTGCCTTCAAATCCGCTTATCAGCATAATACCGGCTCCCACGAGCATAGGTAAAATCGAACCGGACAAGTTAGCCCGTTTTGCACAAGTTGTAAAATCTCAGTATGATGCGGTTATATTTGATTTTCCGGCAGGCATGGATTTTTCACTTTATTCCGCCGTCGGCAGCGACACTCAATTTTTGGCTGTCTGCAATCCGGATCCGGTATCGGTGCGTGATGCCGAAGCGGTATGCCTGGCTCTGCCTGAAAGCGACCTTCCGGCAAGGCTTGTAATCAACCGCTTTGACGCAGAATTTATTAAAAGAAAAATTTACAGCAATATTGATGACATAATAGATATATCGGGGTTTCGTTTAATAGGCATCGTTCCTCAAAGCCGTGAACTGATGCTGTTGCCGATAAACCATACGTTAAATTCGAAAAGTCGGGGTTTCAAGGCCATATACAGAATCGCATGCAGATTATGCGGCGAAGACATACGTTTACCAAAAATAAAAAGGATATAAACATACAAAATCTATGAGGGGGATGTTTTATGACAATTGCTTTAATAGCACACGACGCAAAAAAAGAACTTATGGTGCAATTTTGCATTGCATACTGCGGTATTTTAAGCAGACATAATCTTGTTGCCACAGGCACCACCGGTAAAACGGTTGCCGAAACAACAGGACTTGAAATAACACGTTTTTTGGCAGGTTCACAGGGCGGTGCGCAACAAATTGCGTCACGCATAGGTTGCGATGAAATCGACCTCTTGCTCATGTTCAGAGATCCGCTTAATCCAAAGCCGAATGAACCCGATGAACAGGCACTCTTACGTCTTTGCGACGTACACAATATTCCCGTTGCCACAAACATCGCCACAGCAGAAGTGTTAATTCACGGTCTTGAACGCGGTGACCTTGATTGGCGCGAGATACTGAAAAATTCTTAAAGTCTGGAAGTTTATAACAATGGCAGAAATTAACCGTGCCGTAAAAGGCACTAACGATATTCTACCCTCTGACATACACAAATACCAGTTTATTGAGGGCAAAATGCTTGAAACAGCGGCGCTTTACGGCTTTCGCGAAATACGTGTGCCTGTATTCGAGCATACCGAAGTTTTTAAACGCAGCGTCGGTGATACTACTGATGTTGTTCAAAAAGAGATGTACACATTTGACGATAAGGGCGGCCGCTCAATAACACTGCGGCCCGAACTTACGGCAGGCACCGTGCGCAGTGTTATCGAACACGGTGTTGTAAACGGCGCATTGCCGGCAAAAGTCTGTTATTTGGGCGGTTGCTACCGTTATGAAAAACCTCAGGCAGGCAGGCTGCGTGAATTTCACCAATTCGGTGTTGAATGTTTCGGCGCAGCGTCACCCGTTGCAGACGCCGAGATAATTTCACTGGCACTCCAAATCTTAGAAACTATCGGTATTAAAAACATATCGCTTGAAATAAATTCAATAGGTTGTCCCGAATGTCGCAAAACCTATCATAAGGCACTTACCGAATATTTTTCATCCCATATTGACTCTTTGTGCGAAACCTGCCGTGACAGGCTTGAGCGCAACCCTATGCGTATACTTGACTGTAAATCGCCGGTTTGCTCCGAAATAGCAAAAGGAGCGCCCAAAGTAACCGATTTTTTGTGCGATGAATGTCAAAATCACTTTGATGGTGTAAAATCACACCTTGACGCAGCAGGTATTAAATATAAGGTAAATCCGCAAATTGTACGCGGACTTGACTACTATACAAAAACCGTATTCGAATTCGTATCGGGTGACATCGGCGCACAGTCAACGGTTTGCGGCGGCGGCAGATATGACGGTTTGGTTAAGCAGATGGGCGGACCTGCCGTTCCTGCACTTGGTTTTGCTATGGGCATTGAACGGCTTATGCTTGCGCTCTGCAATCAAAATGCCGACTTTCCGCCGGATAAAAAATGTGACGTTTACATCGCTGCTATGGGCAATAATGCCGCGCTTAAAACAACTGAAATATGCACTGCTTTGCGCCGTGACGGCTTTGAGGCTCAGTGTGATATTTGCGGTCGCGGACTCAAATCACAAATGAAATATGCCGACAAAATAGGTGCGCTTTACAGCGTTGTTATCGGTGATGATGAACTGGCACAAAATAAATGTAATCTTAAAAATATGTTAAACGGTGAAATAACCGAAATTTCGCTCGACCGTTTTGCGGAACAGTTTATGAAAATTAAAATCGATTCTGCACTAAATGCGGTTGAAGAATCAATTTTGTAATACTATTCACTTTATATAGAAGGTGCTTTTTTTGAAACTTGATAGAATGAACGGATTAAAGCGTACCCATTATTGCGGAACGCTTACAAAAAATGAAGTCGGCAAAGAAGTTGTAGTCTGCGGTTGGGTACAGCGTCAGCGCGATTTAGGCTCACTTATATTTGTTGACCTGCGCGACCGCACAGGCATTGTGCAGCTTGCTTTTGATGACAACTCCGACCGCGAGACATTTGACAAGGCATTTGCGCTTCGCAGCGAATTTGTAATTATGGCAAAGGGCAAAGTGCGTATGCGCTCATCTGTAAACACCGAAATACCTACCGGTGAAATTGAAATTGAGGTTCAGCTGCTTAAAGTTTTAGGTGAGTCAAAAACTCCTCCGTTTGAAATTGTTGAAAACAGCAATGCAAAAGAGGATCTTCGCCTTAAATACCGCTATCTTGACCTGCGCCGTGCAGACCTGCAGAAAAATATTTTGATGCGTCATAAAATTGCAAAGGTAACGCGCGATTACTTTGATGAAAACGGGTTCATAGAACTTGAAACACCTACACTTATTAAATCCACACCTGAGGGCGCGCGTGACTATTTGGTTCCGTCACGTATACATAAGGGCAGTTTTTTCGCGCTTCCGCAATCACCGCAAATGTACAAGCAGCTTCTTATGCTTGCGGGATTTGACCGTTATATGCAGCTTGCAAGATGCTACCGCGATGAAGATTTGCGCGCAGACCGTCAGCCCGAGTTCACACAAATCGACCTTGAAATGTCTTTTGTTGAACGTGATGATATATTCGGCATAGCCGAGGGATATGTTAAACGCTTGTTTAAAGAAGTGCTCGGCGTTGATGTTGCAACCCCTCTGCCCCGTATGAAATATGACGACGCTATCAATAATTACGGCTCTGACAAACCCGATACCAGATTTGATATGAAAATCAAGGATATATCTGATATTGTAGGTAATTGCGGCTTCTCGGTTTTTGCAGACACCGTTAAAAACGGCGGCACGGTTCGTGCTATTACCGCTAAAAATGCGGTAGGTGTTTACACTCGCAAAGAGATTGACAAATTAACCGAAGAGGCAAAGGGCATAGGTGCAAAGGGTCTTGCGTTTATTCGCTGGGTAGATGAAGAACCCACCTGTTCGTTTGCAAAATTTTTGACCGCCGATGAAATGTCAAGCATTTTAAAACGCACCGGTGCAGAAAAAGGTGACGTTGTATTCATAGTTGCCGATAAAAAATCGCTTGCCCTTTCGGTTCTCGGAGCGTTACGTCTTACCGTTGCAAAACGTCTTGAAATTATACCCGAAAATAAGTACAATTTTTTGTGGATCACCGAGTTCCCGTTCTTTGAATTCAATGAAGAAACCGGTAATTGGGACGCTATGCACCATCCGTTTACCGCACCGCTTGACGAGTGCATACCCTACCTTGAAAGCAATCCCGAAAAGGTTTACGCAAACGCTTATGATCTGGTTCTTAACGGCATTGAACTTTCAAGCGGTTCACTGCGTATAACCGACCCTGAACTTCAGGCGCAGATGTTCCGTGCATTGGGACTTTCGGATGAAGAGGCCGAGCAAAAATTCGGATTTCTTACAGGCGCGTTCCGTTACGGTGCGCCGCCTCACGGAGGTATGGGTATAGGTCTTGACCGACTTTGTATGCTTATGACCGGCTGTGATTCGCTGCGTGACGTTATTGCTTTTCCGAAAGTTGCAACGTCTGCCGAACTTATGTCGGGTGCGCCGTCACCTGTTGACGATGTACAGTTAAACGAACTTGCAATATCGGTTACTAAAACAGAAAAAGAATAAAACAATGTTTAAATAAAAACCCCTCGTTACGGACTTACAAATCTGTAACGAGGGTTTTTGTTATATTTGCGACGGGTTTTTACCGGTCTCTCTTTTATATGCAGCCGAAAAATACCCCTGACTGCTGAAATTAAGTTTATCTGCCACTTCATTTACAGGTGTGCCGCTTTTTAACATAAACGTGGCCTTTTTAATTTTAAGCGTTAAAAAATATTTATGAACGCTGATACCTGCATATTTGTCAAACAGCCTTTTAAGGCTTGATACGCTTATATCAAGTGATTTTGCAAGCATGGTTACCGAAATGTCCGACATTATATTATCATTCATAATATTCAGTGCCCTGTTAAACAGCTCGGTTTCATGAGTCTTGATTTTTGATAATGACCGCGCGCCGCTTAACAGCATCAGCATAATACGGCATATATTGTTTGCCACAGTTTGCAAAAAAATATCGTTGTTTTCAAAATATGTCAATATATTCCAATAAAATTTTGTGTGCTCGACATTGCTGTTTCCCGACAGTTCAAGATCCACATATTCTATAAACTTATCGATTATTTCAATCTGTGAATTGTCAAGTTGATATGCCCTGCCATCCATTTTTTTGCACAGTTCACCTGTCATCGAAAATGAAAATATAAAAAGCGTTACGCCGTTTTCATCGTCCACGCTGAACTTGTGCAACTGAAACGGCTTTAACACTATCATCTCACCTGCAGTAAGTGTACACACATTTTCATCTGCCGATACGCGCATCGAGCCGTTTAAAACATACATACACTCCCAAAAATCGTGCATTTCACCCGTAAAATTATACCCGTTTTCAAAATGCTTTTTAAAAAGCGTGTAAAGTTTATTGACACTCAAACCGTCTGTTACGTCATAATTCAGCCATGCCATACTATCACCTCACGTTTTTGAACCAAAATGATAAATTTTAAACGAATTTTGTATTGATTTGTATTTTTAGACCTTTTATAATTGCATTATACAGCAAATATTTAATTATGTAAAGGAATAATTTTATGAAACAGATAAAAGCAATACTCATAGGTGCCGGTGACCGCGGTACCACATACACCGACATTATGGCAAATATGCCTGAAAAATTTAAGGTTGTCGCTGTGGCAGAGCCTGTGCCGGACCGTCTTGCACACGTAAAAGAACTGCATAAAATACACGACAATATGTGCTTTTCAAATTACAAACCGCTGCTTGCTCTCGGCAAAATTGCAGATATAGCAATAATAGCAACTATGGACCGTGACCATTTTGAGCCGGCTATGAAAGCGATTGACCTGAATTATGACTTATTGCTTGAAAAGCCTATTACCCCAACCCCCGAAGAGTGTATTGCACTTCGTGACAATGCAAAAAAACACGGTGTCCGCGTTGTAATTTGCACGGTGCTCCGCTATACGTATTTGTTTGATAAAATCAAGGAGATTATTGATTCGGGCAAAATCGGGGATGTTATGGCAATTGACCATGAAGAGTGTGTTGGTTTTATTCACCAGTCGCACAGTTTTGTTCGCGGCAGATGGGGAAATTCAGAACGCAGCTCGGCTATGTTACTTCAAAAATCATGTCATGACATCGACCTGCTCCAATGGCTCGTAGGCAAAAAATGCAAAAAAGTTCAGTCGTTCGGAGCGCGCTCATACTTCAGAAAAGAAAATGCGCCCGAGGGTTCACCTGAGTATTGCATACAGGGTTGCCCCGTAGGTGATACCTGCCCGTACAATGCCGTTAAACTTTATTTTGATGATAAACAGAACAACTGGTTCCGTCGCTCGTCTACAAATCTTTACAACCCTACCGATGATGATGTTAAAAAAGCAATTACCGAAACACAATACGGCAAGTGCATTTACAAATGTGATAACGATGTTGTTGACCACCAGACCGTAAATATGCTGTTTGACGGCGATGTTACCGTTACATTTACTATGAGCGCATTCACTATAGACGGCAGGCACATACACGTTATGGGTACAAAAGGTCAAATCCGTGCGGCTCTTTCAGGCAATACTCCGATTAAAGTTTACAACGTTATTACCAAAGAGCAGGAAGAAATCGAGTGCAGCGGTTCAAACAGCATTACCGCAGGTCACGGCGGCGGCGATACCGGTATTGTAGAAACACTTTACGACTATATTACAGGCAATTATAGCGGTCACTGCGTACCTACAATAGAAGAGTCTTGCTATAATCATCTTATTGTTTTTGCCGCCGAGCAGTCCCGTAAAGAAAATCGCGTTGTTGACATGGATGAGTTTATAAAAAGCTTGAAATAATAAAGGTTATATGTTATTATTACGTTGAAATTTTTAATATTTTATTTTTAATAAATATTAAATTACACTGCCGCATAAAGAAGGGTTTATGTTATGATCAAAGTAGGTATTGCAGATTACGGTTTAAATGAATGGTATGGCAATATGCACGATTATGAATGGCGTTTTGATATGCTTAAAAGCATAGGTTTTGACGGCATAGAGCGCCTTGAGGCTGCAACTGCCGAGCGTGCTGTTGCGTATAATGCTCTTGCTGCAAAAAAAGGTATGGATTTTACCACATGCCGCGGTTTAAATGCAGCCGATACTCTGACTTTTACGGCGGCACTGCGTAAAAAATATACATGGGTACAGTCAAACGCAAGGGATTTTGACACGTTTTGCAGACACGCAAACCATCAGGCAGAATTAGCGGCACAATACGGCGTTAAAGTAGGACTTCACAATCACTTGGGCACCCCTGTTGAGACTCAGGAACAGTTAGAAGAGTTTTTTAAACGCTGCCCGAATTGTTATTTGGTTTTTGATATAGGTCATCTTGCAGCAGCAGGCGGCGACCCTGTATACATCGCAAAAAAATATTTTGACCGTATAGTAACGGTTCATTTTAAAGATTATGTTTTTAAAGACGAAAATGCTTCATATTGGCAGGACCGCCTTCGTTTCTGTGAAATCGGCGGCGGCGTTATGGGCGATACTGCAAAATCGGTAGCAAAAGTTTTGTTGGATAACGGATATGACGATTGGGTAATGGTAGAACACGACACCCATCTTCAAGACCCGAAAATCGACCTGAAAATCAGCCGTGATTATTTAAAAAATTGCGGCATATAAATAAAATTCAAACAGGAGGATTTTATATGCCAAATCCAATCAGATTAGGTATTGTAGGTTTAGGCCGCGCCGGTTGGGGTATGCACACAAACGAACTTGCCGACAAGGAAGATAAATATAAATTCGTTGCAGCCTGCGACATTATACCTGAGCGTGTAGAAAAAATGAAGGAAAAATACGGTTGCAAAGGTTATAATAACATAGATGACCTTATCGCCGACCCCGATATTGAAATTGTTGACATTGCCACACGCTCTTGTGACCACTTTGAACACGCTTCAAAAGCATTAAAGGCAGGTAAAGACGTTTTAATAGAAAAACCTATGGGTCTTACATACGCTCAGGCAAAAGAACTGTTTGCATTGGCAAACAAAGATAACGGACCGCGGCTTTTTGTAAGGCATAACCGCCGTTTTGAAACAGTATTTAACGAAGTTTTGCGTGTTGTAAATTCCGGAATACTCGGTAATGTTTATGAAATAAATATTTCACAGGGCAGTTTTCAGTTCCGCGACGATTGGCAGACTATAAGCGAGTTCGGCGGCGGTCAGTTGCTTAACTGGGGTCCGCATATCATCGACCATTCATTGCGTCTTTTGGGCTCGCCGATTAAAAATATAACCGGCGAACTCAAACAGGTAACTGCCGGCGGCGACTGCGAAGATCATGTTATTATTCACTTTGAAAGTGAAAAAGGCAGAACAGTCAATATGTGCATAAGCGGTGGTATGGCACTCAGCACAGGCAGAAGATTCAGCGTATACGGCGATCGCGGTTCTATGTTGTGCGGTGAAGACGGAAATGAAAAAAGCATTAAACTTCGCTATATAAATCCCGAACAAAAACTTCCGCCCGTTATTTCAAATCCCGGTACCCCAGGCGACAGTTTCGGTTCAAGCGGCACCTTCGCCTCTGCGGTAAAACTTGATTGGATTGAAAAAGAATACAAGGCAGACCCCGAAGACCTGTCAGTAATCTGGAACTATATGTATGTAAGTTACCGTAACGGCGCTGAGTACCCGATAAAAGACGAAGAGGCGCTTGAGGTTATGTATGCCGTAGAGCAGGTTCGCAAGGGTACAAAATTTGATTTTCATAAATAATTTGTAATGAAAATTAAAAAGGCTTGGGTTTTAAACCCAAGCCTTTTTGATTTAATCGCTTATTACATAAAAAACAGGAGGGCTGTCTGAGCCCTCCCGACAATATTAAATTTAATATTGTAAAATTACTTATTAAGTGCTTCGTTTACGGCAACTGCGCACGCAACTGTCATACCTACCATCGGGTTGTTGCCCGCACCGATAAGTCCCATCATTTCAACGTGAGCCGGAACGGAAGAAGAACCTGCAAACTGAGCGTCAGAGTGCATACGTCCCATAGTATCGGTCATACCGTATGAAGCAGGACCTGCAGCCATGTTATCGGGGTGAAGTGTACGGCCTGTGCCGCCGCCCGATGCTACCGAGAAATATTTTTTGCCCTGTTCAATACACTCTTTTTTGTATGTGCCTGCAACAGGATGCTGGAAACGTGTCGGGTTTGTAGAGTTACCGGTGATAGAAACATCAACGCCCTCTTTGTGCATTATGGCAACGCCCTCACGAACATCGTCTGCACCGTAGCAACGAACCTTTGCGCGCTCGCCCTTTGAGTAAGCGGTTTCATTTACAACTTTGAGTTCACCGGTAAAATAGTCAAACTTTGTCTGCACATAGGTGAAGCCGTTGATACGCGAAATAATCTGCGCGGCGTCTTTACCAAGACCGTTAAGTATAACGCGGAGAGGTTCTTTACGCGCCTTATTTGCGCTGCGTGCAAGACCGATTGCGCCTTCTGCTGCGGCAAACGACTCGTGACCTGCCAAAAATGCAAAGCATTTTGTTTCTTCACGCAAAAGCATAGCACCTAAGTTGCCGTGGCCTATACCAACCTTGCGATCGTCTGCAACAGAACCCGGTATGCAAAAAGACTGAAGTCCGAGACCAATTTTTTCTGCGGCTTCGGCAGCAGATGCAACTTTATCTTTAAGAGCAATTGCACAACCTACAACATAAGCCCAAGCAGCATTTTCAAAGCATATAGGCTGAATACCTTTAACAATGTTGTATGCGTCAACGCCGGCATCGTCGCAAATTTGCTTTGCCTCTTCAATAGAAGCAATGCCGTGTTTTGCAAGTTCTGCATTTATCTGATCTATTCTTCTTTCATAACTTTCAAATAATGGCATAATCCGTTACCTCCTCAATTATTCTTCACGTGGGTCGATGAGTTTTACAGCGTCATCAACACGTCCGTAC
>CAKSDJ010000025.1 GCA_934445015.1 uncultured Eubacteriales bacterium
GGGTTAAATTCTGCGAATTTTATTATCCCGATATGTTAAAACACCTTTCAAGTTGCAAATCACCGCAACAGATGACAGGCGCCGTTATTAAAACCTATTGGGCAGAAAAAGAAGGCATTGACGTTAAAGACATTGTCAGCGTATCTGTAATGCCATGCACTGCAAAGAAATTTGAAATAGGCCGTGAAGATCAGTCGGCAGCCGGCGTTCCCGATGTTGATATTGCGATTACTACCCGTGAACTCGGCCGTATGATCGACAGGGCAGGTTTGAACTTTACTATGCTGCCCGATGAGGATTTCGACAATCCGCTCGGTGAAGATACCGGTGCAGCGCTTATATTCGGCGCTACCGGCGGTGTTATGGAAGCGGCTCTTCGTACCGCTAACGATTGGATAAGCGGTAGGGATAATGCGGATATTGACTACACCGCAGTCCGCGGCACTATGGGTCTTAAACAGGCAACCGCAAAACTCGGTGATATGGAAGTTAAAGTTGCCGTAGCGTCAAGCGCTTCTGCCGCAAAGGTTGTTATGGATAAAATCAAGTCAGGCAACCCCGACGGTTGGACTTTTGTTGAAATAATGGGATGCCCCGGCGGCTGTGTAAACGGCGGCGGTCAGCCTATTCAGCCTCAGTATATACGCGATACCGTTGACTTAAAATCGGTTCGTGCAAAAGCGCTTTATGACGCAGACATAGCAAGCAAACTGCGTAAATCGCATGAATCTCCGGCAGTAAAGGCATTATATGACGGCTGGTATGACGGCTTCGGCGGTCACAAAGCACACCACGACTTACATACGTCTTATGTAGCGCGCAAAAAGTACCGTCCGGAATAAAAATCACATAATTTTTAAAGCAGGCTCGCAAACTTAATGTGAACCTGCTTTTTATTATAAAATTAAAACCGACGGTCGAAAATTTATCGCCCTGTCGGCTTTTTAAATTATATTTTATTTTTAACACCTAAAATTATCAGTACGACACCGTCAGCAGCATTTTGAATTTCTCTTCACCGAAGACTGCGTGTGGAATATCTTTAGGCATAATAATCGTTTCGCCCTCCGAAAGCGTAAAAACCTTGTCGCCTACCGTAAATCTGCCTACACCGTCAAGCACGGTAACCATAGCGTCGCCCGAAGCCGCATGAGTAGATATCTCCTCGCCCTTGTCAAAGGCAAAAAGCGTCATACTGACATCCGGATTTTGAACGAGCGTTTTGCTGACAACCTGCCCGCTTTGATATTCAACCTGATCTTTTAAATTAAGTTTAATATGTTTTTCTATGTTTTTATACATACTGTAACCTCCCGAAATCACCGTGAACACGGTGATTTTTGAATTTTTAAATACTCTGCATTGCTTAGTTTACACCGATAAAACGCATTTATGAATGCTCAGAGTATATATTCCATCTGCCGCTTTTTGGTTTTAAACCCCATTTTTTCATAAAATTTTTCTGCCGAATCATTACCTGCCCACACATTAAGCGTGACTTCATAGCAACCGAGTTTCTTGGCTTCATCCTTAACATATTCAAGCAGTTTCTGCCCAAGATGTTTTCCGCGAACCGAACTGTCAACACAAAGGTCGTCAATATAAAGTGATTTAAACGGCACCGTGTTATTTGAATCGGTGGGTTCGATTATTCTGCAAAAAGCATAACCTAAGCAAAGCCCGTTATCATCCGCCGCAACGTAAATGGGGTTTTTATCATCATTTACCATTTTAAGCAGTTCCCCACCAGTATATTTTGCAGTGCCCGAAACAAAAATATCGGGTCTTATACCTGCGTGAATTTCAAGTACCTGCCGTAATAACGCCGTAAGTCTCGGTATATCATTTTCATTTGCTCTTCTGATTCCCATTTTATATTTTCCTCTTTTAAAATCTATTAAATCGCCAAGCAATTTTATTTTAAATTTCAAAGCCATATTTTAATATCGCTGTCTGACGAAAAAGTAAATCTTTTTCCGCCAACAATATTGAGTTCAGGGTAACCGGCTTTAAGGTCTGAAACACTTTTTTCTATTCCGGTTCCGCCCGATGTTGCAAACAGGGCAATTTTTTTGCCTGAAAGATCGTATGATTCAATGAACGTGTTGATAATAGTAGGCGCTGTGTACCACCATATAGGAAAACCGATTATAACTGTGTCATACTGTGACATATTTTCGACCTTTTTTAAAATTGCGGGTCGCGATGATAAGTCACTCATCTCGACCGAACTTCTTGAATTTTTATTGCGCCAATCAAGATCCGCATCGGTGTACAAAACCGAAGGTTCAATTTCAAAAATATCTGCGTTCGCAGCTTGTGCAATTTTTTCTGCCGATTTTTTTGTTACTCCGCTTGCGCTGAAATATGCGACCAATGTTTTACTCATAAAAAAACCGACTCCTTTAAATTATTTGAATTTATAATACCATAATCAGTGTTCCTGCACCGATCAGTATACACCCTATCAAAGACTTTACGGTAAATTGCTCATGCAGAAAAACGAATGCCAAAATAACTGTAATGACCACGCTCATTTTGTCAATCGGAACAACTTTAGACGCCTCACCGATTTGCAATGCCCTGTAATAGCAAAGCCACGAAGCGCCCGTTGCAAGACCCGACAGTATAAGAAACAGCCAGCTTTTTTTGCTTATCTCGGATATTCCGCCCTGTGCATTCGTAATGAACACCATAACCCATGCCATAATCACAACTACAACGGTTCTGATTGCCGTAGCAAGATTTGAATTCACACCGTCTATTCCTATTTTTGCAAGTATTGACGTAAGGGCGGCTAACACCGCGGATAATGCCGCAAACACCAACCACATAAAAGTCCCCCCATCAGGTCGAAAAAAAACATTTACAATACAATTATATCACATTTTATTTACTTTTCAATGCAAAAACCTTGTGCCTTTTAAAAAAAGCACAAGGTTTTTATTACAATGATTTTGCTTTAAATATTTGAAAATTAACCTTCATAAACAAGATTTTTGCTGATCATTTCATCAACGTTTGAAGAATCCCACCAAGCGCCCGAAATAGAAACCTCTTTTGTTACCTCTTTTCCTTCAAGGGCAAATACAGCCTGTTCAACCGCCTGATAACCTATCTGGTATGAATCCTGAGCAACCGAACCCACAAGTTTAGGACCTGTTGTGCTCTTCATCCATTCGATTTGTTTTGAACCGGCGTCATAACCGCAGAACTTGATGTTGTCATATTTTCCGCTTGCGGCGGCTGTTGCGTCATAAACCTGTTTAACAACGCCCTCGTTGCTCATAAATATAGCAGAGCAGGATTTTTCATAAAGTGCTTCAAGCGCTGCCTTGTATGCGTTGTCTGCATCACCGGGTTTTACTTCTTTTTCAATGGTTACCTTGCCCTTTGTTGTTGCGTCTGCCTCGGCAAGTTCTTTGAATTTGTCAATAAATCCGTCTGCACGGTCAATACCTGTTTGCGTTTCATCGTGCTGAATTACACCTACAACATATTTATCGGACGCGGCAATATCCGCTTTGATTTCTTCAAAGAATTTTTCTGCGTCAAGGGCTGCTGCGAGTCTGTTGCTTGTTGCAACCGATGATACTATAGGATTCTTGCCCTGTTTGTCAAGCGCGGCAATATCATTTGCCCAAACACCGCTGTCAAACTGAACTACCGGAATTTTTTTGTCATAAGCCTGTGCAAGGTATTCGGTAAAGCCTTCGCCTATTGTACCTAAAACTATTGCATCAGAGTTGTTTGAAAGCGCTGTTTGAACCATCTCCTGCTGTGAGGGAAGGTCTTTTGCACTTTCGCTTGCAGGTCCGCGGAATGTGATTTTATAACCGTATTTTTCACCTGCGGCTTCGGCGCCTGCCCTTACAGACTGCCAAAATGCGTGTGATTCACCTTTTGCGATTACCGCAATTGTTTTGCTGCCGTCTGAATCACCGCAACCGGTGAGTACGCCGGCAAGACAAAATACCATGGCGAGCGCAATAACTGCTGAGAGTACCTTTTTAAAATTTTTCATAGTGAGTTTTCCTCCTTATATATATTACCCTTATGGGTTATTGCCTATTGCAACCGTTTGTTTTTCGGAATCGGATTCTTTGTCGTTTTCTGATTTTATGGCTTTTATATCAACTTTAATCTTGTTCTGGTTTTTGGTTTTGATAACGTCCATAAGAACGGCGACTACAACTATAATACCCGTAAGAACATACGTTACGTAGGTTGAGTTGAGATTGAGGTTGAATTTTGCAAGGACAAAGTTGAGACCGCTTCTGATAACTACCAAAAGCATAGCACCGAGTACCGAACCCGAAATAGAGGCTACGCCGCCTGCGGCACTTGTTCCGCCTATGTACACGCCTGCTATGGCGTCAAGTTCCATACCGTTACCTGTGGCGGCCGCAACCGTTACAAATGACGATGACCAAAAGATTGCCGCTATTCCGGCACCGAGGCCGCTTAATGTGTAGGCGATAATTTTGTATTTGTCGGTATTGATACCCGAAAGGCGGGTTGCCTCCTCGTTGCTGCCGAGTGAAAGTATGTAACGGCCAACCTTGTTTTTATACATCAGATATGCGCATATAAGCGCAAAGAATATTACCCAGATAAATCCCGTGGGGATACCGTTCCAACTTGAAAAAACCTTGTTATACCATGTTCCGCTTGGGAAGAATATGTTAGGTATTGAAACTATAAGCGCGCTGAGTCCGCGTGAAAACATCATTGTTCCGAGCGTTGCGATAAATGCAGGCAGTTTAAGTTTTGCAATAAGCAAACCGTTGATAACGCCAAACAGTGTGCCTATAACTATCATAACCGGAATTGTAGCCCAGAGCGGCATACCGTTCATATAAAGTTTTCCGGCAACAACCGCGCTCGCTATGCAAACGGTACCTATTGAAAGGTCTATACCGCCTGTTGCTATAACAAATGTAACACCGAGTCCCATTATTGCGTACGGTGCCAAAGACTGCGCCATACTTACAATGTTGAATTTGTCAATAAAATTTGCGTTAAGCAGAGAAAAAACCAAGACGAGCGCCGCAAGCGCAAATATGATTATAATATTTTGGCTTACGTTTTTCTTTTTTGCTGTTTTTTTAACCATAGTTGTTTCATCCTTTCTGAAAATCAAAAATCAGCGCATTGTTGCGTATTTCATAATTTCTTCCTGTGTGGCGCCTGATACATCCATATCCGCGGTTACCCTGCCCTCGCACATAACTATAACCCTATCGCTTAATCTTTGAATTTCTGCAAGTTCAGAGGATATCATAATTATTGATTTACCCTGTTTTGCAAGATCTTCCATAAGTTCATACATTTCGCTTTTGGCGCCTATGTCAATACCGCGGGTAGGTTCGTCAAATATAAATATATCTGAATTTTTAAGCAGCCAGCGTGCAACGATTACCTTTTGCTGATTTCCTCCTGAAAGATTTTTCAGCTGCTGATCCATTGACGGGGTTTTTGTTTTCAAGAGCGCGTTTACACGCTCTGCGTCCTTTTCGATTTTTTTATCGTTTATCCATCCACATTTTACGTAATTATCTATTGACGCAAGCGCAGAATTTTCCGAAACTGATTTAATGAGCATCAGACCGTAACGCTTTCTGTCTTCCGAAAGATAGCAAATACCGTTTTTAACAGCCTGCTCCGGGGTTTTTATTCTAACCTTTTTACCGTTTACGTATATGTCGCCGTAATCCTTTTTATCGGCACCATATATAGCGCGCGCAACTTCTGTTCGGCCTGCGCCCATAAGTCCTGCAAAGCCGAGTATTTCACCGCGTCTCAGTTTAAAACTTACGTTTTTAACCTCGTTGCCAAGACACAGATTTTTTACTTCAAGAACCACCTCGGCGTTATCAGGTACGGTGCTTTTTTCTTTTTTGTCGCCGTAAATAACACGGCCTACCATCATTTTTACAATTTCATCTTTAGTGGTGTCTTTGGTAATAAGAGTTCCTATGTATTCGCCGTCGCGCATTACGGAAACTCTGTCTGATATACGGTTTATTTCATCCATACGGTGTGAAATGTATATCATACCTATTCCCTTTTTACGCAGGTCGTTCATAATTGCAAACAGTTCTTCAACCTCAGGCTGTGTAAGCGCCGCCGTAGGTTCGTCAAGCACAAGCAATTTGCACTCGTGAGAAACCGCTTTTGCGATTTCAACCATTTGCTGTTTTCCTACGGTGAGAGTCCCCAATTTTACCGATGGGTCAATGTTGACGCCTATTTTTTCAAAAAGTTCTTTTGCGTCACGTTCCATTTTGGCATCGTCTATCATTACGCCCTTTTTAGGTTCCCTGCCAATGTAAATGTTTTGGGCAACGGTTAAATGATTCATCATATTAAGTTCTTGATGAATAACACTTATACCCGCGGCCTGTGATTCGGCAATGGACGAAAAGCAAACGTCTTTTCCGAAATATCTGATCGAGCCCGCATCGGGTTTATGGATTCCGCAAAGCACCTTGATAAGCGTTGACTTTCCGGCTCCGTTTTCACCCATAAGCGCATGGACCTCTCCGGCACGCAATTCAAAGTCAACCGCCTTGAGTGCATGTACGCCTGAGAAAAACTTCTGTATGCCTTTCATTTCAAGAATTACTCCGTCCATACCTGAGCCTCCTTTTGGTGTTTTTTGTTAAATTCGCCTTTGCTTTATCAACATTGTAAACTGTTTTTGTGTAAATTGCAATTGAAGTTCTTGTTTAAATTTAGTGACAAGAAAATACTATTTTTATAAATTTAACTTGAATATCCGTCACGCAACATATATAATTATAAATAGTTGCATAACATATTTACGTCGTCAATAAATTTAAAGGGGTGTCTCTCTATGAGCAACAGCACTCAGGAGCAATACATCAACAAGCGGCAGCACTATGTTTTTGAAAAACTTTTTACTTTTAAATTAAAACCTCGGCTTATTTATATAGGCGATTACAAGCGTATAAACGTTGAGGAAGAAAAACATTTTCACGAATACTGTGAAATAATTCTTGTAACCGAGGGCCACGCAATAATCGAAATTAACGGCTACGACTACGAAGTCAAAAAAGGCGATGTCGTTGTATATAACCCTTATGATATACACTCTGAAAAATCCATCAACAGCAAATCTTTTGAATTTGTATTTTTTGCAATAGACAAATTTGAAATTAAAAATCTTAAAAAGAACTGTTTGGTACCTGATGATTGCAAGCGAATATACAGCACAGGCGAATCATACGATATGCTGCATCTTATTTTAAACAGAATGCTCACCGAAATAGATGAAAAGAAGCGTTACTACGGTGAGATTTTAAAGGAACTTTCAAGAACGGCGCTTATGTATATTATAAGGGTTATACTCGCCGATGAGCACCCAATAAACCCATATTATACGGATAATACACTTAACCTTGCACTTGAATACATTGAAAACAATATTTCGGGGGATCTGTCGCTTGATACCATTGCCGCCAACTGTTTTGTAAGCAAGTATTACCTTTCGCATCTGTTTGCCGGATATAAAAATATGAGCATAGGCAGATATGTTCTTGAATGCAGAATAAATAACGCCAAAGATCTGCTTGTTGCGACCGATAAAAAGGTTGCCGAAATAGGTGAAACGGTTGGTTTTAATGATTCGGGTTATTTTTGCAAGGTTTTTAAAAAAGAAGCGGGTTGTACCCCGCTTGAATACCGTAAAGCAAAAAACAACTGAGTCAGGCTATACTAACATAAACCTTCCGTAAAAATATATTATTTTTTATATATGAAAACACGGTACGGTCCGGACGGACTGTACCGTGTTTTGTTTTAAATACGAATATTAAGTTTTCTGTTAAGAGATTGCCTGCCAACGGTTACTGCTGTTAAATGCCTCTGTCTCTGCAGTAACAAGGTCACGTTCGCCCGATAACTGATAAAGACGTACATAATCAATAGTAAACGCTGCGGAATCGTCCGTTAAACTGCCGTTTGCAAAAGCAGAATAAGCATTGCCATTGCCGTCATAGTTATTGAGGCTGCGATTTACAGAACCGTTTGACGATGAAGTAAACAGATGATTCTCAAGAAGCAGATAAGCGTACTGATCCTGATAAGCAATTCCGTCATAATTCATATCGGCAAGGTCAACAGTTCTTTGATAAAGCAATTTTGCATTGCTTGCAACGCCGTCATAAGCCATAAATACGATTTTTTTGTCGGTCCAAAGGAAACCGTATCTGCGTTTGGGCAGATGATTGTCACTTTGTACACCGCTGTTGCCGTAAACGTATTTAAGTTCTGTTATGCCTGCTGCTGCCTCGTTGGCAATAGACTTTTTATAGTTGTTATCATAAGTTCTTCCGTATTTATCTTTCTTGAATTCGGCAAGCGTTGAGAAACATGAATTCTGTCCGGCAGAAGTAAGACCCAACTTATTTGTGCCTGCACTTACACCGCTTGCGGTATAAACCTTTTCAAATTCGCCGTTTGCCTTTACATTATTCCAGTCAAGTTCATATAACGTGAGTTCACCTGAACGCGAGCCGGAATACGGATACCACTTATGAAGGCCAACAAACAATGTGCGACGTTCACTCGGCTGGAGTTTTTTGGTGCTCGTATTGATTGTCGGTTGCTGAATAACCTCCCAAATATCGGTCTCTGTGGTATGAGTAGGCAATTTGTATTTATACGTTTTGTAATCGGTAGGATCAAAGTAAATAGAATCGTTGTAATCCGGATTGAGTTCGTATACTTTGCTGTAAAGCGATTTTGTTATCGCACGGTTGTTAAATCCTGCATTTGACATAAGCCACCACGCCGGGAATGCAAAACCGTTGTCGGGTATGGAAGCAACTATTTCCATATAACCGTGCTTGAACAGCATTGAGTTTTGAGTGCCTACACCGCTTGCAACGATTTTTCCGTTTGAATCGTAACCGCATTTAAGCGAAAGCTCATTGTTGTTTGTAATCTCATTTAATCCCGGTGTTTCATCGCGTTCCGATTCTCTTATGTCAATAAATCCTGACGCGTGATTGCCGTCATCGGTTGATTTGTTACGGATATTCCACTTACCGTAATTTACGGTATACTCACCGTTTACGTTTGCGGCCTCGCTCTTATTAAACTCATCGCCCCATACGTAGTAATACTTATCACTGCTTATTGACGAGTCGAGTTTTATAGAGTTTTTATAACTCTCAATTGTTCCGGAAGTTGTGGTATAAACAACGCTTCCTGCAATACTTGAGCCGTTTACAAATTTTGTAACCGCCTCATATACCGCTGTTGAAGAACCGCCGATAACTTTAAGCACAACATTTGCACTGTCATAAGTTACTTTGTATGAACCTTCACCTAATGATTTATCGGTTTTAATTAAAATATCATATGCATTATCGCCGCTTCCGATGTGTTTGTCAGCATTAAAACCAACCGTTTGCGACAAGAACAACTGCATCATTCTTGCAGAATCATAGTTATCGGTATCGCTGTAGAAAATTTCAAAATTTCCTTTTTTAGCATTGTACCAGAATCCATCGTCATATTCTCCGGCAGTGCTTACGCCTGTCAACGCTGTCTCTAACGCATACAGATCACGCACGTCAATTACTCCGTCATGGTTTGCATCACCGTATACATTTTTGTATTTGGCATTATTGTTCAGGCGCTCGTTAAGAGCCGTGAGATCAGCGTTAAAATACGCAGTACCGTCGCCGTCGCCGTCAACATCGGCATATTGCATAGCGTTTGCGCGGTTAACAAGTTTTGGTGTGTTGTTATCAGCACCGCCCTTGTACCAAACGGCAGTCGCACCGTTGGTGCCTGTGTAATCAACCGCTATAGCGGATGCGCCTACCGCATTACCGGACGCATTATAATATTTTGAACCGACTGTGCCGATGTAATAACTGTTTTTAATTGTCGGCGAACCGGAGCCTACAAGCATACCGCTGCCCTTAGTGCCTGCTACGGCACATCCTTCAACCGAACATCCCGTTATAACCGAACCCGACTCAGCAACGCCGACCAATATACCGGCAGAGCCGTTTGAAGTTCTTACAATTGATTTATTGCTGCCGGCAGAACGAATATGCAAATTGCGGATCTCGCCGCCTGCTGCAAGTTTGGGGATAAATCCTGCCGCTTCTTCATCGGTGCTTGAATACAAACCTGTAATGGTGTGTCCGTTGCCGTCCAAAATACCTGCAAACGGTTTGTAAGAATAAACCTCATTAGTGCCTGTAAAGGCTGAAGCAAGTTTTAACCACTGATATTTCTGATTGGTTCCTATATCAATATCACGATCAAGTTCAAAATACTGCGGAACGCCTAAATCGGTACCTCCCGAAGCAATTATTCTGTAAAGAGTCAGTACATCGCTGATAACATACGGGTCATCTTTTGTACCGGAGCCGTGAAGTGTAGTCCATTCTTCAAATTCGCCGGGATTGTATTTTGTGCTGATACCGTATCCGCCTACATGGTTATGGTATTCAGGTAACGGTTTATTAGGCTCATTCCACTTGTAAAGTTCGGAATCATTCAAACCGCGTTTTACAAGATTTGTATAGTAGTTATCATTGCAGGCAGTTTCACTGTAACCGCACAAACTGCATGTTTTTGTTGAAGTACCTTCAACAATATGCGGTTCAGCAACGCCCTCTATATTGCAACCGCTGTCTGTGCAATAAGGAATATGTGCCGCTTCGTTCAATCTGTTGTAATCTAAGTTATGGAACACGCGGAGTTCAGGTGTACCGGAGTTAGCAAGCCAAACATTGAGCCAGTCAAGGCCGGGCATATTTGCCTTTGCTGCAGTACCCTTCATATCGGCAACTGCAACCTGCTTAACATTTGCAGCAGTCGGTGTGCCGTCAAATTCCGAAGCAACAACACCTACAGTTGTGTAAATATTTGAGTAGTTTGCAAGTTTATCTACAAAATATGTAGATGCGCTGGTCCACGGGGCTATATCGGTTATTGAATTTGCAAATGAATATACTGCATTCGCATTCTGGGCTATGCTGCCGAAAAATGCGTATGGAGTGCCGCCGTTTGCCATTGAATACTTGTTGTTAAATACTATACAGTTATTTACTTTTGCACTTGAGGTGGGGCACATTACAGAACCTGCAAGACCGCCGAGTTCTGACCAGTTGTCTGTGTTTTTACTGTTTGTGTTTTCAATGTAGTTGCCTACAACTGCGCAGTTTTCAAATGAAATATTTGAAATGTCGCCCCAGTCGCTTACAAATCCTACAATACCCGCAACACCCGCTGTGCCTGAAATGTAAGAGTCTGTTACCGTAACGTTTTTAAACGATACATTGCCCTTTACAAACGGGAATAATCCTGCACCGCCTGTTGTGCTTACGGCTGCCATTCCGCGGATTGTAACGCCGTTGCCGTCAAAATGACCCTGGAAAGCATAGCTGCTGTTGGTTGCCCACTTTTTAATTGTAGTGTTGTTTTTATCCTTTTCTGCCGAAAGACTTGTTTTTAAATTGTCAAGACTTGTGTTATCGGCACTGTTTGTATTAGGTGTAAGATGCAGTACCTTTACCTTGTCGTCAACCTTATAATATTTTCCTGCGGTTTTATCGCCACCCCAAAGGGCTACCGCCGCAAGTTGCTCTGAAGTTGAAATTATATACGGGTTAGATTCAGAACCGTCACCATCCATATTAGGATCACCATAACAAAAATACGGATTTTCAGACGGAAGATCAGATGTCCATCGCCAAGTGTCAACACTGTTTATAATACACTCTTTTGAGTAACCGCAACCACTGCATACCTTATGTGTGTCATCAGACCAGGCAAAAGTGTGTGCCGTTTCAAATCCCGTAAGGCTGCAACCGTTTACACTGCACTTATGGTAATGTGTATTTGCGCCTGCAGAAACAAGCGATAAGTTGTGGCATACCCTGAGTTCGGGTGTGCCGGGGTTTGCATACCAGATATTCTCCCAATCAAGGGCGGGCATATTTGTTTTTGCTGCGGCGCCGGTTATGTTTGCCTGCGAAACAACCTTTACATTCGAATCTGTAAATGTACCTACCGTTTTGTCATTAGCGGTTTTGTTGGTTGTTGTATAAACGTTGCTAAAATATGCAGCCTGATTTGCGTACTGATCTGTGTTATACGGGCACAAATCTGTAACCGAATTCTTAACGCTTATTTTAGTAGGCCAATTGTAACCGCCGTTTCCGTTAGATACGCCGTTTTGGGTCAAATCGCCGAAAAACGCACGTGTTTCACGGGTGCCGGGATTTACAACTTTATTATCTGCAACATAGCAATTGTTAACAGTCGCAGAACTTGTAACTCGGCCTGCCCAACCTATTGCTCCGCCTACGCTGCCCCATCCTTTTGAATAAGATGAACGCTCTTTAAGTTCAATATAATTGTTTTTTACAGAGCAATTTTCTATTTTAATATCGGTTAACTGGTCAGCATCACCGTAATAATAAATGCCGCCGGAAATTGCACCTACGTTTATTGTTCCTGATATATATGAGTCTTCAATAGTTATATTTTTTACAGAAACATTGCCTTTGATATATGGGAACAAACCGCCGTGAGCCTGGCCGTACGATGCCATACCGCGAATTGTAACGCCGTTGCCGTCAAAATGGCCCTGGAATGCGTAATTATAACTTGTTGTCCACGGTTTAATTACACTGCCGTTTTTATCTTTAGGCCATCCTTGGCTGTTAGTTGTTCCGTTGCCTACGGTGAGGCTTTCTTTCAATTTATCAAGACTTGAGCTGTCATAACTGTCAGCATTAGGTGTGAGATAAAGCACATCAACATTATCGTCAACCTTATAATATTTTCCTGCGGTTTTGTCGCCGCCGAAAAGCGCTACTGCCGCAAGTTGCTCCGAAGTCGAAATTATGTATGGGTCAGCCTCTGAACCGTCACCTTCCATATTCGGGTCAGCATAACCCCAATACGGTGAATCGTCAAAACATTCCTGCCACTTCCAGGTATCGACATCGTTTATAATATACGGAACGCTGTATCCGCAAACCGAGCATGTTCTTGTATCGCTTGAAGTGTCTTTTACAAATGTATGCAATTCTTTAATGCCCGTAACATCGCAGCCGTCCTCACAAACCTCTGCGTGAGTAGCCTGTGTGTTGTAAACTGTAATAAAATGATGTGATACCTGAAGTTCGGGTGTTGAAGTATTTGCAAACCAGGTGCCATCAAAATCAAGTTTCATACTGTTTAAGGCGTTTGCACCGGTCATTTGTGCAGTGGTAAGTGTTTTAACACCTGTAAATGATGCGTCAACTGCCTTATCGGTATAAACATTTACATAGTCGCCGGGCTGGTTTGCCTTTGTGCCTATGGTTTTAGTTGAACCTGCCGTAAGGGTCGAATAAGGCAACGTGCCTATCGATACAGAATCTTTTATCGACATTGCTGCAGCATAGTTTGACGTTGTTCCTATAAATCCGCCCGAAATATCGGTTGCCGCGGTTATATTGTTTTTCGCAAGGCAATTCGAAATCGTTGTGCCGTTATGCACTACGCTGCCTACGATTGTACCCGATGTTCTGTTACAAGCAGAGTTTGTATTTCCGTTATCCGAAATATAGCAGTTTTCTACCGCACAGTTTTCAAATATCAACTTTTGCGATGTGGTTGAAGCATTCGCCAATCCTACTATACCGCCCGAAAAATGATAGCCGCTTATATAAGAACTGAGAACCGTTACATTTTTGATTGTGCAGCTCTTGTCGGTATTGTTTGTGCTCATATTCGGGAACAGTCCGCAATATCCGCCTTTTGAATAAAGGTTATATATTATTACGCCGTTACCGTCAAAGTTACCGCTGAATTTTGCTCCGTCCGCTGTCCAGTTGCGGTCAGTATTTTTAGTTGCATTCTTTACGGTTGATGCGCCTGACGTTTTATCTACACCCTGCATACCGCCCATATTAAATATGCGGTTATCGGCAACTTTATAATATTTGCCGGCGCTGTTAAGCGTTGTGCTCAGTGCTAAGTATGCAAGCTGATCGGGCGTTTCAATTATGTACGGATCTGACTTTGTGCCTGAACCGCCTGCAAACCCTGTTGCAACTCTACCTTTCCATTCATAACTCGTTAACTCTTTGACTGAACCGCAAGCACAAACAGACCTTTTAAGTTTTGAATCAACTGTGTATTTATGTGCTTCCGATAAGCCTTTTCTGCCGCAATCTTCACATTTTAAGGCGTGCGTACCATCGCCGTTATCGGCAAGTTTGAGGCTGTGGAATATGCGTAATTCGGGGCAACCTACGTTTGCCCACCATATATTGTTCCAATCAAGATTCGGCATTGCTGCTTTTGCGGCATAGCCTGTTGTAGCAGAAACCTGATTTACTGTGCCGTTTGCAAAAGAGGTATCGCCCCAACAAGCGGTTGACATATCCTGATCGGTGTAAACATTTTTATAGCAGGAAGCAAGCCTTGTCCAATAGCCTTTTTGGGCGCCTATAGGTGTAACACCCAAAGCAATTGAATTTTTTACAGTGTAATTCTGTGAGTTGAATTGACCTATAAATGCGGCGCACTGTTCGCCTGATTTTGAATAGTGAGTGTTGCCGTAAACCGCACAGTTTTCAAAACTAACAGAAGCAGGTGCAACACCGCCGCCGAAAATACCTGTAGCAGAATCGACGTAACCTGTATTTGCCGCTGTAAATATGTAGTTGTTTGTAACAGCAATATTTGAAAACGCAATCTTAGACACATTTGCATCGCCTACAAGCTGACCTGCAACTGCACCGCCCACGCCGTATGAGCCTATATATGAATTTGCTATCTTAACATTTTTAATTGTAACATTGCCCTTTATGTATGGAAACAGACCGCCGTTGTGGTTATACTGATCAGATGCTGTTGAGTACAAACCATACACTGTAACGCCGTTGCCGTCAAACGAACCCTGGAAAATCTGATTTTGATATACCCATTCGCGTGTATTATTGCCGTTTAATTTGTTTGTAACCTGAGCAAGTGTAAGGTTTGACGTATTAGCATTTATATAAAATACTTTTACCCCGTCTGCAACCTTATAAGACTTACCCTTGCCGGCATCACCTGATTTTAAAGCAACCCATGCCAATTCTTCGGCAGTGGTAACAAGTATATTGCCGTTTTTATCGGTTTGTGTGGGTTGGGTATAAGCACCGTCCCACTCATCGGTTGGCTGTGCAGCACTTGCACTGATACCGATGTTCACGGTAAAAATCGAAACTGCAAGCATTGCAATTGCAAGCAAAATACTGAGCGCCGATTTACCGCCTTTGATAATGTTTGTTTTCATAATAACCTACCTTTCACCGCAATACGGTATTTTATTTCGGAAACGCGCTGTGGACTGCCTTTTTTAACAGGTTCATCACGATAATACGTTCAACTTGCACTTTTTTCGACAAATTTCGACATTTATATCGCGGTTTTACCTATTTCTTACAAGATACTTGTAATATATCATAAAATTTTTTCAAAGTATATAATAGTTTTTATGCATAATTTAATAGAATGTTTTATATTTATTCCTGATATTTCCAAAACAGCACAAAAAAACGGGTATCAGATAAAGATACCCGTTTAAACTTTAAAATAATTAAATTTTTAACAAACAAATCAAACCTAAATCATCCGGTTATTTCATATTTTCGCTTGTAATCCTCGCCCCAACTTAACATAGCGTCAAGAATCGGTTTTAAGCTTTGCCCGAGCCGAGTTAATGAATATTCTACCCTCGGCGGAACTTCGGCATACACTTTACGGTTTACAAGACCGTTTTCTTCCATATTTCGAAGTTGTGCTGTCAGCACCTTTTGCGATACGTTTCCGATCGATTTTTTGAGTTCACCGAAGCGCTTTGTGCCTGTCATTAAATCTCTTAAGATAAGCACTTTCCATTTATCGCCTATAAGGGTCAAAGTTGTTTCAACCGGGCACGCAGGAAGTGATTTTTGGTTTTCGTTCATAATAAAGCCCCCGTAATGGTTTGTTTTAGATACTTACATTTTTATTTTACCATACATACCTTTTTGCAGTCAAGTATATGTATTTAAAGATAAAAAACTTTGGCTTAAACAAACACCTACCGCCCATCAATAACAAAACCTTTAAAAGTAACCTTTTGGTAACTTTAGCACAATATTGTGCTTACTTTACAAACAAAAAAGGACTTTGTATAATGTAAACATAAGTAAAACAGAACGGCCGCTGTGACGCTTAAAAAACAAAAGCGGAGGAATCTTAATTATGAAAACAGCAATTATTTGTGCTAACGGAAAAGCCGGAAAACTCATCACCGAAGAGGCAGTCAACAGGGGCTTTGATGTTACCGCAATTGTAAGAGGCAAAAACAATTCAATCGCAGAAAAGGCAATAATAAAAGACCTTTTCGATTTAGAGGCGACTGACCTTTGTGAATTTGACGTTATTGTTGACGCTTGCGGAGGTTGGACCGCAGATACTATTCCGAATATTCCGAAAGCGGGCGCATACCTATGCGATTTGCTTTCAGATACAAAAAAAAGACTTATTATAGTAGGCGGTGCAGGAAGTCTTTTTGTTAATGCCGAGCACACCCTCACCGTAGCAGATGGTCCTGATTTTCCCGACGCATTCAAGCCGCTTGCCGCAGCACATCAAACCTTGCTTAACAATTTGCGTAACCGCAATGACGTTTTGTGGACATATATCAGTCCGGCAGGTGACTTTAGGGCAGACGGTAAAAAAACCGGCGAATATATACTCGGCGGTGACGAACTTGTGCTAAATGCAAACGGTGAAAGTGTTATAAGTTATGCGGATTATGCCGTCGCTGCGGTTGACGAAATAGAAAAAGGTACACATATTAAACAGCGCATCAGCGTTGTCGGCAAACAGTAATTCAAGTTGAACCTTGCGGTATTCTTAAGCGGATAAAAAATCAAACCGTGAGGTTCAGCCATACTTTATTTCAGAGGTATTTAAAATGACGCAAACTGAAAAACGGCTGTATTTAATATCAGAACTGATAAAAGAAAATTCAAGTTATTCGGGCATAACAATTTCAAAAGATGAGAACGAGCAAAAAAGCCTGCTGCGTGCATTGTTTAATATGCGTATGCCAAAACCCGTAAGCAAAGAGTTTTTAAATATACAGGATGAATATTTAAAGGAAGAAATCAGGAAAAAAGGCGTTACGGATTTTAATGATTTGAAACCGGTAATTCAGGATATTTATTTATGGCAAGGCGATATTACCACGCTTAAATGTGATGCAATTGTAAACGCTGCAAACAGCGGTATGCTGGGTTGTTTTTTTCCTAATCATATGTGTATTGATAACGCTATTCATACATATGCAGGCGTTCAATTGCGTCTTGCCTGCAATAACATTATGCAAAGACAAGGTTATAAAGAAAAAACCGGTAATGCCAAAATTACTCAGGCATATAATCTGCCCTGCAGGTATATAATTCACACCGTAGGTCCGATTGTTAAAGACAATCCTACAAAAAAGGATTGCGAACTTTTAAAATCATGTTATTATTCCTGCTTAAAGGCGGCAGATGAAAACCACATTAACAGCATAGCATTTTGCTGTATTTCAACAGGAGAATTTAATTTTTGTAATGAAACCGCAGCGCAAATTGCTGTTGACACCGTAAAAAAATACAAAGCAGAAACTCAAAGCAAAATCAAGGTGATATTTAATGTTTTTAAGGACTTGGACTTACGCATCTACAGAAAAATTTTCGGATAACTTAAAAAAACTCAAGTATGAATTTGAAAATGCTGATGCAATCATAATAGGCGCCGGTGCAGGGCTTTCGGTTGCAGCGGGTTTTGATTACTGTGGTGAGCGTTTTAACAAATTTTTCTCTGACTTCCACCAAAAGTACGGCATTAACGATATGTACTCCGGCGGATTTTATCCGTTTGACACCTTAGAAGAATATTGGGCATGGTGGTCAAGGCAAATATTTATCAACAGATATGGCTGTGACGTAGGCGATGTTTATTTTAAGTTGCTGTCACTGGTTAAAAATAAGGATTATTTTGTGCTGACAACAAATGTTGATCACCAATTCCAACGGGCAGGGTTTGATAAAAAACGGCTGTTTTACACGCAGGGTGACTATGGGTTATTGCAATGCTCCAACGCATGCCATAACAGGACTTATGACAATGAGGATGTTGTAAAACGAATGGTTGCCGATCAAAAAGATATGAAAATCCCTGCGGCGCTTATCCCTAAATGCCCTGTATGCGAAAATCCTATGACGGTAAATTTGCGTTGCGACAATAATTTTGTTCAGGATGAGGGTTGGTATAACGCCGCGAATCGATATAATGACTTTATTCGCCGATATGAAAGTTTACACGTATTATTTTTAGAACTCGGCGTCGGAATGAACACCCCCGGAATTATAAAATATCCCTTTTGGCAAATGACGGCTGAAAATCCAAGAGCCGTTTATGCCTGCATCAATAAGGGTCAATCATTTTGCCCTAAAGAAATTGCAAACAAATCAATATTGATTAACACTGATATTACTGACGTGCTTATAAAACTTAAATAAGTCAATTCTATTTTATTAAATGTAAATTCGGCATAAAAATCTCTCTGTCTAACATGACAGAGAGATTTTTTGTGTTAATGGTAGTTTAAGATTATTTTTACAGCAGTTTTTTATAACTGAAATCAATTCCTAACGCACCACGCGGAGCGGTTATCAATATGCCCGTTACGGCAATTGAAAGAACAATACTTCCGCAAGGAAGCCCCATAGCAAGTGGTACAGAGCCAATTGCCGCCTGCACAGTTGCTTTTGGCAAATAGGCAATAATGCAGAAGAGCCGTTCTTTAAATGCAAGCGGTGTTCCGATAAGGCAGAGCAAAACGCCTACTGCACGGAATAGCAGTGCAATAAATATCAATTCTACGGCGACAATTCCGGCACCCGGAGTATATCTGATATCAACCGCAGCGCCGACTAACACAAATAAAATTACTTCAGCGGCAAGCCACAATTTGCCAAGTTTTTCTGACAGACGTTTAGTCACAAGGTCGATGCTTTTAATATTTAAAACGCACGCCATACCGACCACGGCGAGGAGCCCGGAAAAAGCGACCCACTGTTTTATCAATTCCTCAATTGCAATCAAAAGGAATGATACGCCAAGTACGATAATTACCTTTAAACTGTTTCGAATAAGATGACCGCAGACATAAGCCCTTTCAAAAAACAGTGCAAGTAAAAGGCCAGATAATGCTCCTACTGAAACACCGAATAAAATAGAAATCGGAATATTGACAAAGTCGAGCACATTTGCTTTTCCCCCCTGGGCCATACCAACAAACGTGGTAAACAGCACAATCGCAAAAATATCGTCGCAGGACGCACCTGCCATAATGAGTTGCGGTATGCCTTTTTCTGTTCCGCATTTTTTCTCAATAAGATGCAACATACGCGGAACAACAACAGCAGGCGAAACGGCACCGAGCACCGAGCCCATAACGGCGGCTTCAATATAAGAAATATTCAAAAGCAACGGTGCAAATATCAAATACCCGAAAATTTCAAAACACGCCGGTACAAATGACATCAATAGTGCCGGTCGGCCGACCATTTTAAGGTCGGATAGATTAAGTGACAGACCGGCTTTTAACAAAATTATAATCAGTGCCATTTGACGCAACTCCGATGAAATACCAAGGATTGATGGATCAAGCAGATCCATTGCATACGGACCGAGCAGTATACCGGCAACAATCATTCCTACAATTTGAGGCAAGTGTATTATTTTGCAGATTGCTGCGAAAAAAAGACCAACAAGAAAAATCAGTGCCAGGGATGATAACATAAAAATTCCTCCTATAAACACAGAAAAGCTGATGCCCTCTGCACATAAAATGCAGAAGTCATCAGCCGGTAATCAGCGGTTTCGGCATACGCCATGGGAGAACTTCATTCCCAACTGAGAACAGCGTATCACATAATCAAGAAAAATTCAAGAGAAAAACCTGTTAGCAATTGTCACGGTATAATTTTGACACTGCTATAAGCGGTGCGTTGTATTGACGCAAAAATTAAGGCGTTTTCTTAAAAAGCACCGCACCGAACAACACGTATTTTAATTGGATTAAAATAAGGTAATTAAAAATAAAAACCATCGAAAATAATCGATGGCAGTTTGTGTTTACAATTATTCAAAATGATATTAACAACAAAAACAACAATCACACCCTGAAAACTGAACAAGTAAAGAAAGGGAAGAGGAATAAATAGGTCAAGCCCTC
>CAKSDJ010000026.1 GCA_934445015.1 uncultured Eubacteriales bacterium
TATGTATGCAGATTTTGAACGTCACGCATACGCCGAGGCATGCAATCTTTTTAAAAAGGCATAAGGGGGAACTTTGAAATGGCTATAAATCCGAAAAAACATGAAATGCCTACTCAACAGCCGCTTGTTCGCGCTCATAATTTTGATGAAGTAACTCTCGGCTACACACAAGAGATTGCCGTAGCCGAGGCGCAGCGTTGTCTTAACTGCAAAAATCAGCCCTGTGTTAACGGATGCCCCGTAAACATACACATTCCTGAATTCATAGCAAAAATCAAAGAGGGTGATTTTGAGGGAGCTTATCAAAAAATCTCGCTTTCATCCTCACTTCCTGCAGTTTGCGGACGCGTTTGCCCACAGGAAACTCAGTGCGAAAGCAAATGCACACTAGGCATAAAATTCGAGCCGGTAGGCATTGGCAGGCTTGAACGCTTTGTTGCAGACTGGCACAATAAAAACGCTGAAGAAGCACCTGCTTCTCCAAAGTCTAACAGTCACAAGGTCGCAATTGTAGGCTCCGGTCCGTCAGGTCTTACCTGTGCCGGCGATCTTGCAAAAAAAGGCTATAAAGTTACGGTTTTTGAAGCGCTTCACACGGCAGGCGGTGTGCTTGTCTACGGTATACCCGAATTCCGTCTTCCTAAATCTATTGTTGCAAAAGAGGTTGACACCTTAAAAGATATGGGTGTTGACATTGAAACAAACGTAGTTATAGGTAAAACACTTACCATTGATGAACTTTTTGATATGGGATACGAAGCGGTATTTGTAGGTTCGGGTGCAGGTTTGCCTAACTTTATGGGCATACCCGGTGAAAGTCTTAAAGGCGTTTATTCGGCAAATGAATTTTTAACACGCAGCAACCTTATGAAAGCCTACCGTGACGACCCGGACACACCCATTATGAAAGGTGGAAAGATTGCGGTTGTAGGCGGCGGTAATGTTGCTATGGACGCAGCGCGTACCGCGCTCAGACTCGGTGCCGAAAAAGTTTATATTGTATATCGCCGTTCTATGGACGAGTTGCCTGCCCGTAAAGAAGAGGTTGAGCACGCTATGGAAGAAGGCATTGACTTCAGATTGCTTTGCAACCCCGTAGAAGTTTTGGGCTATGAAAACCCCGATGATAAGCGTGACCCCAAAAACGGTTTTGTTACAGGTATAAAATGTATTAAAATGGAACTCGGCGAGCCCGATGAGAAAGGTCGTCGCCGTCCGGTACCTATTGAAAATTCAGAGTTTGTGCTTGACGTTGACACTGTTATTATTTCGATAGGTACATCACCCAATCCGCTTATCAAGAGCACAACAAAAGGTCTTGAAGTAAATGCTCGCGGCGGTATTATTGTAAATGAAGACGGTCTTACCTCACGCGAAGCAGTATATGCAGGCGGTGACGCAGTTACAGGCGCTGCAACGGTTATATCTGCGATGGGTGCAGGCAAAACAGCCGCAAAGGCAATTGATGAATATTTATCTGAAAAATAATAGCGATAAGCAAAAATGCGGCAGGTTTTACTTGCCGCATTTTTTATATGGAAAATTTCAAAAAATATGTTATAATTATAAAACGAAATATAATTTTAAAGGGGTAGTTTATGAAAATAAATTATCAGACCGAACTTGAAAAAATAATTGCAGAGCATCAAAGCCGCGGCGAGACCCCTACCCTGTTTTTGCACAGTTGTTGCGCGCCGTGCAGCAGTTATGTGCTTGAATATTTATCAAAATTTTTTAAGATAACGGTTTTTTACTACAACCCGAATATTTATCCTGATGAAGAATACTACAAACGTGTGGAAGAGCAAAAGCAATTTATAAAAGATTTTAAATCTGACAATCCCATCGACTTTACAGAGGGTAATTTTGATAAAAATCGGTTTTATGCCGTTACAAAGGGTATGGAAAACTTGCCAGAGGGCGGCAAGCGTTGCTTTAAATGCTATGAACTGCGTTTACGAGAAGCAGCAAAATATGCAAAAACGCACGGCTTTGACTACTTTACAACCACCCTTTCAATAAGTCCGCTTAAAAATGCACAAAAACTTAATGAAATAGGACTTAGTCTTGCAAACGAATACAACGTTAAATATCTGGTATCGGATTTTAAGAAAAAAAACGGTTATAAACGCTCGGTAGAAATATCACGTCAATACGGTATGTACCGTCAAAATTATTGCGGCTGCATTTTTTCAAAGCAAGAAAGAGAAACACCCAAGTTGTGATTAACTTGGGTGTTTTGTTTTATCAGTATTTAATTTCTGTCATTTGCCAGCAGTCTATTTCAGGAACTATAAAATCTACCCTGCCGTTTTTATACACAAATTCAAGGGGCTCGTTTTCGGGCACCAATGTAACCGATTTTGGGGTGCGGTCGGTTTTTAAAGAAACCGAAGTGTTATAAATCGGTACAATATCCTCAATAATTTCAACATTATCTCCCCTGCGAACGGGTGAAGCATACAAGGTGTGAACGATCTGGCTGTCTCCGTTTTCAGTAAGTGTTACTACGCCCTGCGCAGGCAAATTTGTTTTTATACTCTTGTTGCCGCCTATCAATGCCTCAATTGCGGCACGTACAATTTCCTTTGTGTAAATACTGCCTCTCTTAAAATACTCCTCAAATACCTTATTTGCAAAGTATGCGGTATTCTTTGTCATAACCACCGCATCGCTGTATTTTTCACCGCTTGGCGGTGTATGAAGGTGAGAACAGAAATGTTCTAACGTGCGGTTAAAGTAAGGCTTATCTATTATTGCGGTAGAATCGCCGTGTGTTGCCGATACTTTCATTGTATCTTCATACATAACATATGACGCCTGTTTAAGACTGTCAAGATCATTATTTGGTCTTATGTATGTTGGTTCATACTCACTTTCTCCTTCAAATTTGCATCCGAAATCAACCGCAAAACCGGTTTTTTCGGGGTTTAGACCCGATTCATAACTTGCAAGGACCTTACCGCCGTTCGCAATAAATTTTTTAACCTTGTCGGCAAGCATTTCATCTAAAACGCAAATATCTGGTAAGATCAAAAGCATATAGCCTGAAATGTCGGCTTCGGTATCAACCACATCAAAAAGGTAATTGCTCTCAAGCAGGATGCGCGCGCAGCCAGAATTTCCGCCTGATACCAATACCCTATCGACATTTTTATTATAGTAGTTAATTACCGCTTCATTTGAAAGCACAGCAATATCAGATTTATTTTTATAACCGTTGAGCCATTTTTCACGTTCCTCAACCGTTTCATAAGCTTCGCCTATAAGGGTGTAGGTTGCGTTATCCATAAGTCCTGTAGGGTGAAGCTGGTCGCCTACCGAACAGCAAGCGCCGTTAGCAGCCGAAAGCGCCACCTCATATTTTAAAGCGTTCGGATGTTTATAACCGCCGAATTCGCCCCATGACCTATGAAACTTACCTGTCATACCGAGATATTCCATACCGATTGTACGGGCATATGCAGCCGACATCGGAAAATGGTCGTAACCCCAGCCGCCGGTAGGCAAACTTTCAAGTTCCAAATGTGTGTTCATCTGTGCTAAATCACGGCGGCCGTGACGTATGTGACCTCCGTTATGAAACACGGGAAGCCCCGGTTTTACCGAATCAATTGTCTCACGCACGCGGCGAGTATAATTTGCATAAACCTCTTCCGCTAAAGCATAAACATCATCAGGGTTATCTACATCCATTCCGCGTCTTTTCATTTCGGCACGGCAGGTTTCGCAATAACACGGGTCAACATAAACTATATCAAGAAAAATACCGTCGGCATCATAATTTTCACAAACCTCTTTTATTTCTGATAAAAGTTCATCAAGATACGGCGTGTTAAGGCACATATTATGCCAACCCACATACTCGTGATTTACACCGTTCAAATACTCATTTTTTGTATTATGTAACCATTCATGGTGAAGTTTATAGGATTTGTTATCCCAGCCGGCTGAAATATATACCGGTGTTTTAACGCCGATTTCGTGCGCCGTTTCAATTTGGGCGCCCAATAAATCAAAATCAAGATTCGGGTGCATCGGGTTCACCTTAGATGGATAATATGACCACCCGTGATGACATTTTGCAAATACCGTTATTGAATCAATATGGCCTTTTTTAAGCATTTGCTGAAATTGCTCTTTTGAAAACTTGCTCCCTACACCGCTGATTTTTTCAGATGTGTGAAAATCTAAATGAACCTGTCTGCGTCGCATAGCACACTCTCCTAATATTATAACTTTGGATTTGAGTTAATTATATATGCGGCAATAACAAAAATCAAGTTTTTTTATAAGAAAACATAAAAAATCTTCCGCAACCTGAAATTGCGGAAGATTAAAAGAATTTTTAATTATTTATTGTTATTTTTTTCATCGACCATAGCCTGAACTTTTATAGGAAGTCCGTAAAGATTTATAAATCCGGCTGAATCTTTCTGGTCATAATCGCTTTCGCCGAATGTAGCGATCTCTTCGCTGTAGAGCGAATATTTGCTCCATACGCCTGCCTTTATAATGTTGCCCTTATAAAGCTTAAGCTTCACACTTCCGGTAACTTTTTCCTGTGTTTTATCAACAAAAGCAGCAAGCGCTTCACGCAGCGGTGTAAACCACTGACCGTTATATACAAGTTCGGCATAAGTAATTGCAAGCCTTTGCTTTTCATGCAAAGTCATTTTATCAAGACATATACTTTCAAGTGCTTCATGTGCGCGATAAAGTATTGTTCCGCCGGGGGTTTCATAAACGCCGCGGCACTTCATACCTACCAGACGGTTTTCTACGATATCGATTATGCCTATGCCGTTTTTACCGCCGAGTTCGTTCAGTTTTAAGATAATATTTTTGGCAGTCATTTTTTCGCCGTCAATCGCTACCGGCACACCCTGTTCAAAATCAAGCGTTACGTAGGTGGGCTTGTCAGGTGCGGTAATCGGCGATACGCCCATTTCAAGGAACCCTTCCTTTTCATACATAGGCTCATTGCCCGTATCTTCAAGGTCCATACCCTCGTGTGACAGGTGCCAAAGGTTTTTATCTTTGGAATAGTTAGTCTCACGATTTATTTTAAGCGGAATATTATGCGCTTCGGCGTATTTGATCTCCTCCTCACGGGATTTGATGTTCCATTCACGCCAGGGAGCAATTATAGGCATATTAGGTGCAAAATGCTTTATTGCAAGTTCAAAACGAACCTGATCATTACCCTTACCGGTACATCCGTGGCATATAGCGTCTGCCCCCTCTTTTAAAGCCACATCAACAAGGCCTTTTGCTATGCAGGGACGAGCATGGCTTGTACCTAAAAGATAATCCTCATAAATTGCGCCTGCCTTTACACAGGGAATTATATAATCGTCGACATACTCCTCGGTAAGGTCAAGCACATAAAGTTTTGATGCGCCGGTTTTTATTGCTTTTTCCTCAAGGCCTTCAAGTTCATCGGCTTGTCCTACATTACCTGAAACCGCTATAACCTCGCAGTTATTGTAGTTTTCTTTCAGCCAGGGAATTATTATTGAAGTATCAAGTCCGCCCGAATAGGCAAGTACAACTTTTTTAATATCATTTTTATTCATTTTTTATGCACCTCATATTAAAAGTCGTTTCGCGTTTCATACCGCATAAAACATTATATGCCTGACAAACGGATTTGTCAAGCATATTTTGAATAAATATTCAGTTTTTTGTAAAATATGCATTTAATTTGCACAATTCAAAGTATATCTTTGATTTCGCTGACGTTATGTATTTCATATTTTGAGGCGTATTCAGCGCGTTTGCCTTCGGAATTAAGCCAACAGGTATCCGCCCCGAAATTTATACCGCCCAATATATCAGATGACTGCGAATCGCCGATAACAATAATTTTTGATTTATCCTTTTCGGGTGTATTATTCATTACATAGTCAAAATACTCTTTTTCGGGTTTCTGATGACCTGCATCTTCAGATACAAATATATAGTCGAAATACCTGCCGAGTCCACTCTCTTTAATACGGCGGTATTGCGTGCGTGAAACGCCGTTTGTTGTAATACACACCGTATACCCTTTGCTTTTTACATACTGCAGAACGTCTTCGGCACCGCTTAAAATATGGTGACCTGACGCCAAAAGTTCAAAATAATCTTTTGACATTGATTCGGCATCACCCTCAAAGCCGTATGTTTCAAGAAAAGTTCTGAATCGACCTGAAAATATTTCTTCTTTTAAAATTTCGCCGCGTTCAAACCGCTGCCACCAAACTTGATTTATTGACGAATAGGTTTTAACTATTTCATCGCTTACAGGCAAATTATGCAGTTTTAAAAGTTTTGTGATTGCCTCTTTTTCGGTTAAATTAAAATCAAGAAGCGTATCATCAAGGTCAAAATAGATAGTTGTATATTTTTTCATACTCAGTTACAGTAATACGGTAACCAGATCAAATATCTGATTTGCAAATATCATTATGACAACGCCGAGAACCGCCATACCGGGAGACGTGCCGCCCAAAGACGCAAGCCCCATTTTGTAATATCTCGGGTCAACATTTGTTAGTCGATAATTGTTTATGCCACTTATAACCGAACGCTTGTAAAAATAATACGAGTAAATGCCGGAAAAAACCATAGTTAAAATTTGTATTAACGTATTTATTGCGGTTGAAATATATATGCGTACATTCTCAGGCGAACTTAATAAATCGCCGAAAGTTCCCAAAATATTGCTGTAATCGCCTTCGGCGAGGCTGTTTTCAATAATTCCGCTGTACGAATCATCATACACGGGTGACGGGCCTGATACAAATGACAGTGCGACACCCACCGCTAAGCCGATTGCAACAAGAATAAAGGCAATTTTATACATCTTGCGGTAAAAAAACCAAATCGCGGCACCCAAAGGCCCTAAAAAATAGGATAATACCGCCACAGGCCAGCACCAACTTGCCTTTGAGCCGATAAGCTCCATTTTAGAAAACTTTGGTATAATGTTATACGATTTTTTGCCTACATAGGCAATTACGTCATCTGTAGGCACGCCGTCAATTGACTCGACAACGCCGCCCATAGAGTATGTATTGTAAAAGTTTTGTTTGCTGTTTTTTGCGTACTGACCGGTATAATCATAATTATAATTCTGATTGTAACCGCTTTTTTCGGATGACTTTTTATCCTCCTGATTTTTAAGCGGCGTGCCGCAGTTTTTGCAATATTCATATTGCGGCTCGTTTTCGGTTCCGCATTCGTGGCAAGTAATTTTTTGGTCCATAAAAACACCCCTGTAAATTTAAATAATTCCTATAAATGTTGATATTATTGAAGGCAGGTACTCAACAGCCATAATACCCACAAGCGCCCAAATAAAACTTACACCGCCGCGTTTACGCATATCCGAGTCGATATCGTCGCTTGATTTTTTTATTTTGGAAACTGCCGATATTACGTGACCTTTATATTTAACGTCGCCGAATACAGCCGACAAAATATGCAAAATGAGGTTAAGAATCACGCCTGCAAACGCAACGATCAGTGCGGTTAACCCTATGTCGGATATATTCTGAACTATGATTTCCGACATTTCCATATAATTTTTTGCGTCTGAAAAATCAAAATGTGAGGCTGCATTCATAAAAGGGATACGCAACATTTGAAACGCAACCTGAAGCGCGCCCATAAAAGCACCGAAAGCATACATCTTTCGTGACAGAAACCATCCGCACGGTGTCAGAAAAGCGAGCCAATTCCACGATGACTTTTTACCTGCCTTAAACGATGCGAATTTAGGTATATAGCGTTGCGTATTTGCACCTACAAACTGTTTTGCCTCTTCTGCGGTAACTCCGGAGCCCAAATCCATATCGGCAGGCACGCCGCCTAAAAAGTCAAAATTAACAAATCTGCCGCCCATTCGCTCAATATTCGGTGCGCCGCATTTAGGGCAAACTGCACTGTTTTTGCTGTAAGTTTCGCCGCACATACCGCACACTGTTTCACCGTCAGGCGCTGTTTTTTTATCAACAGGCTGTTGTTCGGTGTTATTTGTGTCTTGCAAAGCGGGCCGCGTATACTGTTGTTCGGTGCCGTGGTACTCCTGAAGTCCGCAGTGACCGATATGTTCATAACATTCGCGATGATGCGGCGCGCCGCACTCGGGGCAATAAACAATATCGTCATCATCAAACAGATACGCATGGCATACCGCGCATTTTTCACCCGATAAATTTAAGCTCACACCGTCACCCCCAGCAAACTGTCTATTTTATCAAACAGAGTATTAAAATACTCGTTGCCGTAATTGTGAAATTTTCCGTCATGTATCATTTGTTCAAACTCGCCGCGGCTCACCCACTTAGCCTCTGCCACTTCGCTTTGCTGCAGTTTTAGACTGCCGCTCGGAATATCGGCATTCATAAACCAAATATCCAAAAGCGAATTTCTGCGTTTAAGGCGTACAAGTTTTTTGAGAGTATGTCTGTTTGATGAAATTCCGAGTTCTTCAAAAAGTTCACGGTTTGCGGCTGTATATGAATCCTCACCCGCAATTGCGGCACCGCCTGTAGCCGCCCACTCGCCCGGCATAAGTTTTTTGCTTTCCGCTCTGCGCTGGATAAGAAACCGCCCGTTTGAAGACACTACCCATATATGAACAACAAGGTGATACTCACCCGAACGCAAATTGCAACGCCCACGCAAAGTTGTTTTGCCGGTAGCCGTACCGTCGGCGTTTAATATGTCCCATTTTTCCATATTCTTTGAAATTTCTCCACTACCTCGCTGCAATTTTTGTAGATACAATTTTCTTTAATATATCCCCTTACAGAAGACAACGGATATATGTTTGTGTGTTTTCCGACAACCGTGCCGGGATTTAAAACACTGCCGCAGCCAACCTCTGTAAAATCACCTAAAATCGCACCGAATTTTTTTAAGTTTGTTTCTATTTTTGTATTGTCAAATTTTATGCTTACCAAAGTTTTATCGGACTTTACGTTTGATGTTATTGCACCGGCACCCAAATGTGCACCGTAACCGAGAACGGAATCACCCACGTAATTGTAGTGCGGCACCTGTACCTTGTCAAAAAGTATAACGTTTTTCAGTTCGGTAGAGTTACCCACAACGGCACCCTTACCTACAACGGCGTTGCCTCTGATAAATGCGCAATGACGAATCTCGGCGTATTCATCAATAATGCACGGACCAGCAATAAACGCAGTAGGCGCAACCGAAGCGGTTTTTGCGATATATACACCGTCGCCCATATCGTCAAACTTTTGAAGATCAAGTTTTTCAGACAGTTTTTTGATAAATCCGCTTATCTCAGGCAATACTTCAAACGGATATTTTTTACCTGAAAAAATATCCTTTGCCAGAGTGTGTTGCAAGTCCAATAATCTGTCAACCGTAAGTCTTTCCAATAAACTCTACTCCTTGTTAAAGCAAGCATAACACTTAACTTTTAATATATTATAACAATATTATAAATAATTTTCAACATTTTATGAATTTTGGGTGTTGCAAATTTTTTGTTTTTAAGTTATAATCTTACTTAGCCTGTATACTCGGTCGTGCGAATGGACGGGTCCTATACGGCGGAAGGCTGTGAACCATGTCAGGCGGGGAACCGAGCAGCATTAAGCAGTTTTTTCCGTGCGAATAGTAAATCGGTTCATTCGTACGACCGGGTATACAGTTTTTTAATTTACGATTGGGGTGAAATACGTGGCTTATCAGGCTTTGTACCGCAAATACCGTCCGCAGACTTTTTCGGATGTAGTAGGTCAGGAACATATAACAAAAACTCTGAAAAATGAACTTGACAGCGGCAAGATAGTACACGCATACCTGTTTACGGGTACCCGCGGCACAGGAAAAACAAGCTGCGCAAAAATACTCGCAAAAGCGATAAACTGCTTATCCCCCGTAAACGGCGACCCCTGCGGCGAATGTGAAATCTGCCGTATGATAGCGAACGATGAAATAACCGACATTGTTGAAATGGACGCCGCTTCAAACAACGGCGTTGAAAACATACGCGAGCTGCGTGAACAGGTTAATTTTGCGCCTGCAACCGCAAAATACCGTGTATATATTATTGACGAGGTTCATATGCTTACGGGTCCTGCCTTTAACGCGCTTTTAAAAACGCTTGAGGAACCGCCCGAGCACGTTGTGTTTATACTTGCAACCACCGAGGTTCATAAACTGCCTGCAACTATACTTTCGCGGTGTCAGCGTTTTGACTTTCGCAGAATAGACAGCACCGAAATAATAGGCAGACTTAAATATGTTGCACAGTGTGAATCGCTGAATCTTACTGATGACGCTGCTGCTCTTATTGCGTCCGCTGCCGACGGCGGTATGCGCGACGCGCTTTCAATACTTGATCTGTGTGCGTCAAGCAACACCGATATTACCGAAGAAACGGTTGAAAATGTCTGCGCTATGGCAGGCAATGACTATTTAATAAAAATGGCAGATCACATTAAAAATTGCCGCACCGAAGATGCGCTGCTGCTTATTGATAAGTTACACAATTCATCTGTGGATATGCTCAGGTTTTCAGAGGAACTTACACAGCATTTTCGCGACCTTATGATAGTTAAGGCGGTTAAAGGCGAAAATAAACCGATTGTTTGTTCGGCAACAAAGTTAAAACTGCTTGAAAACCAGGCACTGAATTTTGACATTAAAGAAATTATGTCAATTTTAAGCATTTTGCAATCAACCGCCGCAGGTATGCAAAGCGGAAACCGCCGATGCGAAATGGAAATGGCGATAATCAGACTTTGCAATCCCGAAATCAGGCAGGATCTGAACTCGCTTGAAAGGCGCATTGCAATACTCGAAAGTAAAAAAGGCGAGCCCTTGCCGCAAGATACAAAACCAGAAAATCACAATACCGAAGTTGATTCAGGCATATCCGCAACGGTTGAAAACAAAGCGACTGAAAATACTGAAGTTAATGCGGCAGACAACACACCTTATAATTCAAAAGCCGAGACTGCAAACGATATAACGCCCGTTACACAGTGGAATGAAATAATACTTGTTTTGCAAAAAAATTGCCCTATAATTGCAGGTGTACTTCAAAATTCAAGCGCGTATATACAGGGTGACCGACTTTTGATCGATACAAAAAACTCACAATTCAGAACTCTTGTAAACGGTGCAAACCCTGTTTACCGCGATTCTATCAGAAAAGCGGCGCACTCGGTTCTGGGTAGGATATACAAATTGGGCCCGTATCACGCGGCGAATGCTTCGGCAAACACTCAAGGTGACCCGCTTGAAAGTTTTGCACAAAAACTTAAACAACTTCAAAACGATTAAGGAGATTATACAAGATGAAAGTACGTATACCGAATTCCGGCGGCGCCGGCAATATGAATCAGATGCTCAAACAGGCACAAAAAATGCAGGAGGATATGGCGACGCTTCAGCAGGACCTTGAGGCGCGTGAATACACAGCGACTTCGGGCGGCGGTGCCGTATCGGTAACAGTTGACGGCAAGCATTTGATAAAGTCTGTTAAAATCAGCCCCGATATTGTTGACCCAGAAGATACCGAAATGCTTGAAGACCTGTTAACCGTTGCCGTAAACGAAGCAATAAACAACGCAATAAAAACCGCCGATGAAGAAATGGGCGCCATAACCGGCGGACTTAATATTCCGGGTATGTTTTAATTATGAACTACAACATTGTTCCGCTTACAGAACTTGTAAATCAGTTTGCAAGATTGCCGGGCATTGGTAAAAAAACCGCACAGCGACTGGCTTACAGCATTTTAGAGCAACCTCCCGAACGCGCAGAACAATTTGCAAAAGCACTTGTTGAAGCGCGCGAAAAAATACATTTTTGCAAAGTTTGCCAGTCACTGACAGACCTTGAAGTTTGCAGTATATGCAATGACGATCGGCGAGATCACAGTGTTATCTGCGTTGTAGAAGACCCCCGCGACATTATGGCGTTTGAGCGCACGCGCGAATTTTCGGGTGTGTATCATGTACTGCACGGAGTGCTTTCGCCGCTTGATAATATAGGCCCTGACAAATTGCGAATAAAAGAACTTATGGCGCGGCTCGGCGACGGCACCGTTAAAGAGATTATTATGGCGACGAACCCCACAGTTGACGGTGAGGCTACGGCGAGTTATATTTCGCGGCTTGTAAAACCTATGAACATCAAGGTAACGCGTTTGGCTTACGGTATACCGGTAGGCGGCGATCTTGAATACGCCGACGAGTACACTCTTGCGCGCGCATTAGAAGGCAGAAACGAAATTTAATTAAACCCGAACGGAGAAATCAATGGATCAAAAAAAGGTTGACCGCATAAACGAACTTGCACGCAAACAAAAGGCAGAAGGTCTTACAGACGCCGAAAAAGCCGAACAGGCGGCATTAAGGCGCGAATACATCGAGGCATATAAGCGAAGCCTTGTATCGCAGCTTGACAATATGTATATATTGGAACCCGACGGCACAAAACACAAAGTGACTAAAAAGAAATGAAAATACTGTTATCAGACTGCGGAACGCTTAAACAAAACAACGATTTAAAAATAGATTGTTTTGAAAAATACGGCGATGTTACTTACGCGTTAGATATTACGCGCGACGAATTGCTTGCTACAGTATATAAATATGATATTGTTCTTTGCAACAAAACCGTTATTGATAAAGAAGTTATAGAAAAAGCAAAAAATCTTAAATATATCGGGATTTTTGCAACGGGATATAACAATATTGATATTGCCGCAGCAAAAAGACACGGCATAACCGTTTGCAACGCAGGCAGTTACTCAACAAGCGCGGTAGCGCAGCAAGTGTTCGCGTATATTTTAGAACACTATAACTCTGTAAGTAAATATAACGACTTTGTATTGAAAGGCGGTTGGCAAAAATCGCCCACTTTTTCTGCAATATGTTTTTTAACAGAGGAACTGCAAAATAAAACGATAGGTATTGTAGGTTACGGCAGCATAGGCCGCCGTGTTGCGAAAATAGCGCTGGCTTTTGAAATGAATGTTTTGGTGCACACCAGAACTCTTAAAAGCGACAACCGGGTTAAATTCGTTTCATTTGAAGAACTGCTCAAACACAGCGACGTTATAACGGCGCACTGCCCGCTTAACACCGAAAGCCGAGAAATGTTTAACGCAAATACATTTTCAAAAATGCGTGACGGTGCTTTTTTTATAAACACGGCGCGCGGCGGTATTGTAAATGAAACCGATTTGTATAACGCTCTTAAAAGCGGTAAATTATCGGGTGCTGCAACAGATGTTCTGACAATTGAGCCTATGAGCCGTGATTGTGTGCTTATAAACGCACCTAACATTATAATAACTCCTCACACGGCATGGGGACCTCTTGACACCAGAAAACGTCTTGTAGCCATTGTTGAAGATAATTTGGCGTCATATTTAAAAGGAACGCCGAAAAACACAGTATTTTAAAAGCCTTCGATTTTTTCGAAGGCTTTTGTTTTATAATATTGAGTTGTAGTAATCTTTCATTTGTTTTGCGTCCTCAGCCTGAGTACCGGCAGATTCGCAGATAAATACGGGATTGCAGTTTTTTTGTACTACCAAATCAAGCACGGGCTCAAAATCGGGACCGTAAACGTTATCCGCAAAGGTAAGATGGCGTTTTTCGCCGCCTGTTGTGTACTCGATTTTTGAAAAATGCGAATGAAACGTTTTCAATCGGTCTGAACCTAATTTATTTTCTATACGTTCAAAAACCGATTTATAGTCATCTTTAGTTTTAAAATAACCTAAATCTCTGGCGTTGAGATGCCCGAAATCTATACACGGTATAAGTCTTTCATCAATTGCACAAAGTGCCAAAACTTCATCTAAAGTACCAAGTTGATTTACCTTGCCCATAGTTTCGGGGCATATATGAATATGACCGAGATTCATACCGTCAAGTGCGTCCAATGCTTTTTTCATAGTGTCGATTGCAAGTTCCAAAGCGGTTTCACGACTTATTTTACCGCAGGAACCGGTATGAACTACAATGCGATTACCGCCCATAGCGTTAACCGCCTTTGCAGACGCAGTTATATAGTTTATCGAGTTAAGCCGTTTTTCCTCTTCAACAGACGACATTGAAATATAATACGGTGCGTGAAGCGAAAGAGTTATATTTTTTTCTGCAGCCAAAACACCGAGTTCACGCGCCTTATCTTCACCGATATTTACTCCCCTGCCGCACTGATATTCAAAGGCGTCCAGCCCCATACGTTCAATGTACTCTGGCACCTGTAAACTGTTTTTGTAGCCCATTTGCGTAAAACTTTCGGAATTGCCTGCCGGACCGAACTTTGCTGACATAATTACACCTCATAATCCTTAATTTTATAATGTTTATAAATTCTTTTTTCCAAATTGCGACGTAATCTGAAACTCCAACCGTCCTCAGGTTTTATTGGCGTAAGCAATATGGTTTTCACACCTACTGCATTGCCGCCCATAACATCGGTAAAGATCTGGTCGCCCACTATTGCTGTGTTTTTTAATTTTTCACCGAGAGCTTTTGCACCGCGTATATAGCCCATCGGCAACGGTTTGCAGGCAAGGCTTATAAACGGCAGGTTTATTCTTTGGGCAAACGGCGATATCCTGAATTTTTTTGAGTTTGAAACCACTATAAGTTTTATGCCGTTTTGCTGCATATTTAATATCCAGTCTTTAAGACCGTCTACAAGCACAGTGCCGTGATGTGTAGACATTGTATTATCAACATCCAAAAGCAGGGCTTTTATATTGAATTTTTTTAAAATTTCAACGTTTATATCGGTTATTCGGTTTAGTTTAATATCCGGTTTTAAAAGCATATTTATTCACCTTGTAAAAAAATTAAAAAGGCGACAAGGGTCAAGCCCCAAATCGCCTTTAAAATGCATTGAATTAGCGGAATTTTCTCTTGCGAGCGGCTTCCGATTTCTTTTTGCGCTTTACAGAGGGCTTTTCATAGTGCTCTCTTTTACGAACTTCCTGGATAACACCGTCTTTAGCAGTTTGACGCTTAAAGCGACGAAGTGCGTTATCGAGTGACTCGTTTTCTTTAACTTTTACCTGACTCATTAACATTCCCTCCCTCCGCAATAATGCAGGGGTATAAACTTACAAACGTCATTATACTACAAGTAAGTAGGTTATGTCAAGAGTATATTTTTAATTATCGTTATATTACACATAATACAATAATGCCGTTATTTAAAACTCGATTTGAATTATGCTGTTATGCAGATGCGATAACAGACATAAAATCCGCAATAACATCACAAACATAAAGCAATCTTAAACAGCAGATTTATATAAGGTTCATATTATCATACTGTTGAATTCATCTTCATCTATTACCGTAACGCCGAGCGAATTTGCTTTATCAAGTTTGCTGCCTGCCTCGGCACCTGCAAGAACATAGGTAGTTTTTTTGGAAACAGAACCCGAAACTTTTCCGCCTAATGACTCAATTATCTCTGAAGCGGCAGAGCGTGTATAGGTTGGCAATGTACCTGTAAGCACAAACGTCATACCAGAAAATCTTGTATCGGTAACTGTTTTTTGCGATTTGGTATTTACGCCGAGTTCTATAAGCCGTTCAACCAGCCTGCGGTTTTCATCAACTGCAAAATAATCAACCGTTGAGTTAGCCAGGATACTGCCAAAACCTTCTATTGACTCAAGTTCTGATAAAGTTGCTGACATAATTGCTTTTATATCGCCGAAATGTGACGCTAACAACTTTGCCGCTTTAGTGCCTATATGCCTTATTCCGAGGGCTGTTATAAGCCGCGACAGATCATTTTGTTTTGATTTTTCAATTGCCTCAAATATATTTTGTGCAGATTTTTCACCCATTCTTTCAAGGGCCGTAACAGCGTTAAAATCAAGTGTATAAAGGTCGACAATATTGCTGACCTGACCGGCGTTTACAAGTTGTTCAAGCACTGCCGGACCCAAGCCCTCGATATCCATAGCGTCACGCGACGTAAAGTGTATAAGATTTCTAAGCAATTGTGCGGGGCAATCTGCGTTTGTGCAGCGTATAACCGCCTCGCCCTCCTCACGAAAAACGGGTGAGTTGCACGACGGGCAATGCGTGGGCATTTTAAACACAGACGAATTTTCGCAATGCTTACTTACCGACAAAACTTCGGGTATAATCTCGCCCGCTTTCCGAACAACTATTGTGTCGCCTATTCCTATCTGTTTTTCGTTTATAAAATCTTCATTATGCAAAACCGCGCGGCTTACGGTGGTACCGGCAAGTTGTATAGGTCTGAACACCGCAGTCGGCGTAAGCGCACCGGTACGGCCCACGTTAACTTCAATCTTTTCAAGCACGGTTTCCTTTTCTTCGGGCGGATATTTAAAAGCAACAGCCCATCGCGGATATTTTGCGGTGCTTCCGAGTTGTAAACGGTAATCAAGATTATCAACCTTGATTACGGCGCCATCAATATCAAAATCCAGATTTCCGCGATTTTCGCCTATACGGTTTATCTCGGCTATCGCCTCGTCAATGGTTGTGCATTTTGTATAAAAAGGCAAAACGCTGAATCCGAGCCCCTTTAAAAAATCAAGCGTTTCAATATGTGAGTTAAAATTCTTACCTTCTATACTTTGTATATTGAATATAAATATATCGAGCCCACGGCTTGCCGTAACGGCGGAATTTTTCTGCCGCAGTGAACCTGCCGCTGCATTTCTGGGGTTCTTGGGCGGTTTTTCGCCTAAAAGTTCCTGCCGTTCCACAAATTTAAAAAATGACTTTTTCGGCATATAAACTTCGCCGCGAACTTCAAAATCGCCGGTAAAATCAACCGTTTTCGGTATGGAGTTTACCTGCATAAGATTTGCGGTAACGTCCTCACCGGTAGTGCCGTCACCGCGCGTGGAGCCTCTTACAAATCTGCCGCCTGAGTATTCAAGTGAAACCGAAAGACCGTCAATTTTAGGTTCTACCGAGAACACTGTTTTCGATGTATCAATCTTTTCACCGAATTCGCGCAGTTCTTCTGTACTGAATACATCCTGCAAACTTTCCATCTTAACCGTATGATGTACCGGCGAAAAAAGATTAAGTGCTGTTCCGCCAACCTTTTGCGTAGGTGAATCCGGCGTTATCAGTTCGGGAAAATCATGTTCGATCGCTTTAAGTTCACGCGTCAGCACATCATATTCAAAATCCGATATCTCGGGTGAATCCTGATTGTAATACAGTTCGTTATGATGCCTTATAAGTTTTGTTAAGTGTGACGCTCTTGCCTTTGCTTCTTTTAAGTTCATAGTTCCTCCGAATATTATATACAGATAATTTTAAACTTTTTCAATCGGTCAATCCAAATCGGCATAGTTAAACAGTTCATCGGCAATGTCGCTGCCGGGCTGCTCTATAACGTTTGTAAATGAATCCGGTACTTCGCCTGCAAGCACAGTCTGTGCGGCAATTGCCGTGGTGGATACGTTAAACCCGTCGGTGCAGCCCATCATAAGAACACTTGCATTTACATCAATTTTTATAATTATTTGATGCATTACACTGTTTATACCGGCAGATTCAAGTTTGCTTTCAAAATCTACTACCGATGTTTCGGTAAGTTGCATTTTAAACTTTATTTTCGGACCGTAACCGGTGGTATATTCACTGCCGAAAAGCGTACCTATCGGTATTCGCAGCGTGTATTTATTTTTATCGGATATTATTTTTGCAATCTCATTTGAAATTTTACTCTTTAAAAGGTTCACCTTTTCAATATTTATCTCAATGCCTGTAATAGTACCCTCGGTATTACGCGAAACATTTGATATATCGGTATATGAGATATTATTCTCACCTAAAATATTTAATACCGATTGATTTGCCGCATTAAGAATTATTGTTTCAGCCTCGCTCTTTGCGTATGTAAACACAAACGGTTTTACATTTATAAAACAAATAACAAATGCCAGAATTAAACAAATAAATACAACAAGCCAGCGTTTCAGTATATATAAATTCTGATTTTTTGTTAAAAACCGCATTGCCCCACCCCCACTTTATTTTACGGGGAGCGGAGATTTGTGTGATTAAATTACATAAAAGAAAATACAAACAAAGTGCATAATGCTTGCAAGCACCACAAATACGTGAAACACAGAATGTATATAACGTTTTTTTGCACCTATACCGTAAAGCACCGCGCCTATTGTATACATTATACCGCCGCCGAGCAGCCACATAAAACCGTTGAATGTAAGCGCTTTGTATACCGGAACCGCAGTAAAAATAATGCACCAACCCATACCAATATAACAGATCATTGAAAATATATTGTATTTTTTAAGGTCTATTGCGGTAAGGGTTATAGCAAGTGCCGCAATGCCCCAAACAATACCGAAAACCACCCACGCCGTAACCGGCTTTGTCTTTCTTAAAAGTGAAAGCATAATTGGTGTATAAGTGCCCGCTATCATAAAATATATTGTGCAGTGGTCTATTACCTGCAGCACTTTTTTTGCCATACCGGGTTTAACCCCGTGATAGACGCTTGACATTGTAAAAAGTGCAATAACCGACGCACCATATATTGCTGACGAAACCACGCCCCAGACATTACCCTTGATTGCCGAAAAAACGACACACAACACAAGGTATATAACACCGAGACCGCCGCCCACAATATGCGAAACCATATTAAAAATCTCTTCACCGTTTGTATAATCGGGTAAGAGCCTGTCAATCAATTTTGTACGCTTCATAACAGTTGCCTTTCAAATAACATATCACTTATATATTATACCATTGTTATTTATATTTTTCAATAAATATAAACAACGCCTGCCGCATAAATACGGCAAGCGTTACGGTAATTATGTCTTGTGCGTTTATTTTGTGCCAGTAGAGCCAAATCCACCGGCGGCTCTTTCGGTTTCTTCAAGGGATTCGCTTTGCACAAAAACGGCGGTTACATACGGCATTATTACAAGTTGTGCTATGCGCTCACCGGGGGCTATCTCCTGCACATTTTCAGAATGATTATGAATAGAGACCATTATTTCGCCGCGGTAATCACTGTCTATAACGCCTACCTTATTTGCCGGCGCAAGACCGCGCTTTGTGGCAATGCCGCTGCGGGCAAATATCATACCGGCATAACCGTCGGGTATTTGCACTGCAATGCCTGTATGAATAAGCACAGTTTCATTCGGATTTATTTTTATAGGCTCGTCGCAGCAAGGCAACGCATACAGATCGGCGCCTGCAGCAAATTGTGTTCCGTATGTCGGCACAATCGCCTTATCGTTAAGTTTTACAAAATTTACAGTAACCATAAAATATTCTCCTTTTAAAAGACGCAAATCCGCCGTTTATACGGCGGATTTTATTGTGTTTACTCAACGAATATAAAACCACAGTAAAAGGCCCTTTTTGTATGTATATTCGTTTTGCCTTTTTCCAACTGCGTTTATTATATCGGAGTCCGGTCAGAAAGTCAAGGTTTTTTTACATCCGAAAGCAAAAGCAGGTGCACGTTTTCGCCATATAGGCTTCGTCCGCTTTATGGTTCATTGTGCAGTTAAATTTCTTCATTGAATCTTATCCTACGTATGGCTCAAAGCACTGTGACAACCAAAGCTGTCAATGCGGCGATCGCAGCGAACAACGGGATACCGCGCAAAAACGATTCAATATGCTTTTTCGGATTCTGATAGTATTTCTTCTCCGGCAGAAAAGAGAAGCGAATGCGTTTTGTATTACGCCACCAAAGCAGATCGATCACCAAAAGATCGAACAGTCCCAACCCTTCGCCGAACGCAAGAAAGTACCAAAAAGCCGACATATAACCGTTCAAATTCAGCACACTTTTAAGCGCGAGCCTCAAAACAGAAAACAGAGCAGTGAAAAGCAAAAGATTGCTGAGCAAAACGGCAGCGGTGGATTTTGCCTTTGGCACAGATTTTTCAAGCCGAGGGTCGATTTTTACGCGGTTTTGAACTTCCTCGGGATATGAACGCAGCCCAATGAGGTTTTTCCTGTCTGTGCCGGTTCCGAGAAAACATATCCCCCAATACAGAAAATAAAAAACAATGGCGATGACGATATTCATATTTTCCTCCTTGCAGTCATATTCTGGTGAGTATTATTACCCGACATTCTTGCCGCGGCTTGGCTTATCCGGATATTTTATCAGATCATAAAGCACGCCGTATTCACATATCCGCATATGAATGGCACCACAGCATCAC
>CAKSDJ010000027.1 GCA_934445015.1 uncultured Eubacteriales bacterium
GATTACGGGTGCGGTTTTTTTAATTTTAAATAGCATAGGCGACCCCGCGGTTTCAATAAACAGCAAAAGCGCAAAAGCAGGCGAAACGGTTGAAATTTCACTGTCTGTCAATAAAAATCCCGGCATCTGGGGCGGTCAGGTTATACTTAAATACGATTCAGACATTTTGAGTTTTGACTCATATTCAAACGGCAAGGTGTTTGACAAGTGCGACTGCAATGATGACAGCGGAACACTGACTCTTTTACTGACTCAGGCGGAATTAAAAAACTCAAAAAAGAACGGCAGGGCTGCAATAATCAGATTTAAAATAAACGCCAACGCTGCAAAGGGCGATTATAATATATCTTTCAATAAAGATACTAACTTTTGCAACGTCGACGAAAAGCTGATTGAGCCGACTCTTGAAAACGGAACCGTTACAGTAAAATAATAAGTTGTTAAAAGTTTGTGAGCGACTGTTCACAAACTTTTTTATTTCATCATTTTTATCAAACCCGCCGCATATATTTTGTTATGTAAAATTAAAGAAAGGCGAGATAAAAATGAAAGAATATTACCCTGAAGGTTTGCTTTTGAAAACCGAAGAAAACAAAAAATATATACAAAATTCGGCGTCGCTTGCCGTTGCACAGTCGCTCGGTGTAATTGTTGAAGCAACAGTTACAATGTGCGATGCGCAACATAACCTTATTGTGGATCTGGGCATTATGAAGGGCATAATACCGCGTGATGAAGGCGCAATCGGTATCCGCGAAGGCATCACGCGCGATATTGCTTTAATATCACGCGTAGGCAAGCCGGTCTGTTTTGTTATAACCGATTTTGCCACCGATGAAAACGGACGGCCTTATGCCTTGCTTTCAAGAAAATCCGCACAGGAAAAATGCCGTGACTATATACTCAATAATAAAACCGTGGGCGACATAATAGACGCAAAAATTACACATCTTGAAAGTTTCGGCGCCTTTTGCGATATCGGTTGCGGCAATATAGCGCTGCTTCCCATTGATGCAATATCTGTGTCACGCATATCACATCCGAGCGACAGATTTAAAACGGGCGATATGTTAAGGGTAATAATAAAAAACATTGACAGCGACAAAAAAATAACGCTGTCGCATAAAGAATTACTCGGCACATGGACCGAAAACGTTGCGGATTTTTCGCAGGGCCAAACAGTTTCGGGCATTGTGCGCAGCATAGAGGATTACGGAATTTTTGTAGAACTTACGGCAAATCTTGCGGGACTCGCAGAACCCAAAGACGGTGTGCGCGTCGGCCAAACAGCAAGCGTTTACATAAAAAGCATAATACCCGAAAAAATGAAAATCAAACTTATAATTATAGACAGTTTTAATACTGCAGCAACCGGCAAAAGCAAATATTTCTACAATGATGAACATATAACCGAATTTATATATTCTCCGCCCGAATGTTATAAGCAAATAATAACGCATTTTTAAATAATTATTGATTTTAAAAAAGTAATGGGGTATAATACTTAGCGGTGATTATTTATGACAGAAAATTGCAGCGGAAATTGTTCCTCATGCGGCAGCGATTGCGCTTCGCGAAAAAGCGAAAGTTTTATTGAACCCACAGGTGAGTTCAACAATATCAAACACGTGGTAGCCGTTGTAAGCGGCAAAGGCGGCGTCGGTAAATCTATGGTGACTTCGTTGCTTGCTGTTCTTATGAATAAAAACGGTTACAAAGTCGGCATACTCGATGCCGATATTACGGGACCCTCAATACCTAAATCTTTCGGCGTTATGGGCAACGCAATGCAGAATGAGCTCGGTATATTGCCTGCCGTAACCGAAAACGGTATAAAAATTATGTCAATAAATATGCTCCTTAAAGAGCATGATGCTCCGGTTGTCTGGCGCGGACCCGTAATAGCAGGTGCCGTAAAACAGTTCTGGCAGGATGTTGTTTGGGGTGACCTTGATTATCTGTTTATAGACTGCCCGCCCGGCACGGGTGATGTTCCGCTGACTGTTTTTCAGACAATTCCGCTTGACGGCATTGTTATGGTAACTTCGCCGCAGGATTTGGTTTCTTTGATTGTAAAAAAAGCATATAATATGGCAAATATGATGAATATACCCGTGCTCGGTATGATTGAAAATATGAGCTATGTTAAATGTCCCGATTGCGGTTGCGAGTTCAGCGTATTCGGCGGCGGCAGTGAAAGTGCGGCGGCAGAGTTTGGCATAGATCTGCTCGGCAAAATGCCCATTGACGTGTCGCTTACACAAATGGTTGACAACGGATGTATTGAACGCTTTGATGAAAATTATCTTGAAAAGGCAGTCAAAAAACTTGAAAGCCTTAATAAATAATTGTTATTTTACGTTTTTAAATAGGGTCGATTTAAAAAAGTCGGCCCTTAATTTTATTTTACTGTGTTTATTGATTTTTGGGTGATAAAAATATGCGAATGAGAAAGAAAAAGCACTTATCCGAGCGCTTGAAAGCGGTAAAGGATTATATTTACATAAGCGATTGCGATGACCGAAATTTTAATACCGCCGTCAATAACAAGGATTATCTGGATTTTGACACTTGGTTTAAAAAAAGTCAGCCGCTTTATCTTGAAGTAGGATGCGGCAAGGGCAAATTTGCCTGCGAGTTTGCGGCAAAACACCCTGATATAAATTTGATTGCGGTTGAACGCGATGCAAATGTAATTGTTCTGGCTTGTGAGCGTATGAAAAAAATGGGAGTAACAAATTTGCGCTTTATCAAGTGCTCTGCCGAATATATTGAACGTCATATCAGACCTCAGAGCATTGAGCAGATTTTATTGAATTTTTCGTGTCCATTTCCTAAAAAGAAATATGCGTCGCACCGACTTACAAATCAAAATTTTCTTGAAATATACAAGCGCATAATGAAACCCAATGCAGAAATTCACCAAAAGACCGACAATATGCACTTCTTTGAGTTTTCAATCGAGCAGTTTTCAGGTTGCGGTTTTGCCCTTAAAAATGTGTCGCTTGACTTACACAACAGCGATTTTAAAGACAATATAACAACCGAATATGAAGAAAAATTTGCGTCTTTGGGTTTGCCTATTTACAGACTTGAAGCATATATCAAAAATTAAAAATACAGGTACGACGTTAAAATCCGTACCCGTATTTTTTTGCCCCTAAGCGTAATTTTCGAGGGCAGTTGTTTGTTTATTCAAGATTAAGCGCTTCAAGAGGTGAAACTGCATTACCGTCTCGTGTAACTTCAATATGAATATGCGGATTATCGGCGCATTCGCAGGGTATTTCGCCTGAAGTGCCTATTACGGTGCCTGCGGTAACACTGTCACCGTCTTTAACGTTTACACTGCCCATACCGCAATATTTTACAATGTTATTGTCTGCGTATTCAACAGTTATTATTTTGCCGTATTTTGCGTCATCGGTTACCGACTTAACAGTTCCCGAACTTACCGATTTAATGTCACTGCCGCTGTCGCATAATATATCAACGCCGGTATGCAAACGCATATCACCGTATGTTGCCGAATACTGCAAAGCACTGTCGCTGTATCCTTTTGAAATGTTGCCTTCTATAGGCATTATATATGTGACTTTTTCTTCCTCAGCAGGCTGCGGTTGCGGTGTCGGCTCGTCATCACCGTATTTAATGTCACTCACGTTTTTATTTGCATCTGCTGCGGGTTCGTCGGGCGTTACGGTGGGAGTGTCGGCACTACTATTGTATGAAACATCGCCGTTGTTATATTCATCCTGCGAAGTTTTGGGTTCCGAAAGCGGTTTTTCGCTTGCGGGATTTTTACGCGACAAAGCAAACCAGGCAATTGCACCTACCGCAATAAGCGAGCATGCAGCTATTGCAATAATGCCGGTAGTGCCGATTGACTTTGCGAATTTTGAAGATTTATAGTATTTCATTTGAAAATTAACTCCTTTTCTTTTTTCAAAATTAGTATTGTCATAAAATTTTAAACATATTCTAAAAAAAAGTTAAAATTGTGTTCACAAAAATGATAAAAATTGATTGTATTATATGGGTGTACCAAACAGAAGGGAGCCGCACCCTTTTTGGTATATCGCAGTTTCTTCTGCGATTCTCTCCTCAAACCCCTTAAAAGCGAAAAAGAGCCATGTTGTGCATGGCTCTTTTTCGTTTGCTGTTTATTTTTTCTTGAAAATAAAATAAAAATATGCTATCTTTTTTATACAGTGTATTTCATCTTTACAAGGAGAAAACGGTTTGAATAAATATGATGTTATAATCGTAGGCGGCGGCGCGTCGGGTATGTTCTCGGCGTTGGTAATTAAACGTTATAGACCCGATTTAAAAGTTGCCGTTATAGAGCAGTTGCCGCGTGTGGGCAAAAAATTGATAGTTACAGGCAACGGAAGGTGCAATATAAGTAATACGGATTTGAGTATAAACCGTTATCACGGTGAAAATGTCGCTTTTGCCGAGTACGCTTTGAATAAGTTTGATTACATCAGTACCGAAAAATTTTTTAACGATTTCGGCCTGATTTTTACGGTTGAAGAAAACGGCAGGGCATATCCGTATTCTTTGCAGGCATCGTCTGTGGTCGACGTTTTACGCTTTTCTCTTGAAGAACGTAATATTGGCGTTTTCAGCGAAACAAAATTATTGTATTTTGAAAAAAATAACAACAGTTTTTTTCTTAAAACCGATAACGGTAGGTTTGAGTGTAAAAAACTTATCGTTGCTGCCGGCTTATATTCGGGCGGTAAAAAAATCGGGAGCAACGGCGATGTTTATGAAATGTTAAAAAACAAGGGTTATAAAACCGTAAAAACGACTCCTGCCATTGTTCAGATAAAAACCGATAATAAACTGACGCGTTCGCTCAAAGGTATTAAAGTCAATGCAGATGCCGCGCTTTTAATAAACGGCAAAAGTGTCAAAAAAGAGTACGGCGAGGTGCTTTTTTGTGATTACGGCCTTTCGGGTCCGCCTATAATGCAACTTTCACGCGAGGTTGACCGCATGCAGGGTGATAAAAAAATCATACTTGACCTTATGCCTGAATACGATTTCACCAAACTTTACGATATAATCAAGCACAGGGCTTCAATAATGCAAAACAGACTTTTGGGTGAGTTTTTTACCGGTATGCTTAATAAACGGCTGGGGCAGTCTGTTATTAAACTTTGCAAACTTGACTGCAATAGCCCCATTTTGCTTAAAAATTCAGATATTAAGGCAATTACTTCTGTGGTGAAGCGTATGGAATTTAAGGTTACGGGTACAAACGGTTTCGAAAATTCACAGGTTACCGCAGGCGGGCTTGACACAAAACAGTTTAATCCCAAAACAATGGAGTCTTATATTCACAGCGGCTTATACTGCATAGGTGAAATATTGGATATTGACGGTGATTGCGGCGGATACAACCTGCAGTGGGCATGGTCAAGCGGCTATTGCGCAGCAACCGATATTTGTAACAAATTTGATAAAAAACCGGTGCAAAAAAATGATTATAAATAATATAAAATTACCATTAGATACCGATTTTTCGGATATCGCTGCTATTGTTTCCGAAAAGTTAAAAATAAATAAAAAAGATATACTGTCGGCAGAACTTTACCGTAAGTCAGTTGACGCACGCGATAAATCAAATGTTTGTTTTTGTGTTTCGGTAATCGCCGAGATAAAAAATGAAAACAGAATTTTAAAAAGATATAAAAATGCCGCACCGTACAGCAAAAATGAATATGTGTGGCAAAAGGTTGATTCTGATATCAGACCCGTCATAGTAGGCTTCGGACCGTCCGGTATTTTTGCGGCGCTTACATTGGCAAGGGCAGGTCTGCGCCCAATCGTTTATGAACGCGGCGCCGATGTTGATACACGCACTGCAGATGTAAAAAACTTTTTTGCAGGCGGTAAACTGAAAACAGACTCAAATGTTCAGTTCGGGGAGGGCGGCGCCGGAACTTTTTCAGACGGCAAATTGAACAGCGGCATTAAAGATGTGCGTTGCAGGACTGTCCTTGAAACTTTTTATAATTTCGGAGCTCAAAAAGATATTCTGATCGATGCAAAACCTCACATAGGAACCGACGTTTTAAAAAATGTTATTAAAAACATACGCAATGAAATAATTTCACTCGGCGGCGAGGTGCATTTCAACTCGCAATTTGACGGAGTATTTTTTAACGGCAGCCGACTTTCGGCAATATCGATAAACGGCAATAAAACGCCCTGTAAATATCTGATTTTATGTATCGGTCATTCTGCACGCGATACATTTAAAATGCTTAATAAAAACAATATTGCAATGGCGCAAAAGCCCTTTGCCGTAGGTGTTAGGATTGAGCATTTGCAAAGCGATATCAACAAGGCAATGTACGGCAGATTTGCAGGTCACCCGGCTTTAAAAGCGGCAGATTATAAACTTGCCGTTCACCTTAAAAACGGCAGGGGAGTCTATACATTTTGTATGTGTCCCGGCGGCGAGGTCATAAATGCTTCAAGTGAGGAGGACAAAATCGCCGTAAACGGTATGAGCAACAGCCAACGTGACGGCGTTAATGCCAATTGTGCGCTGCTTGTAAATGTAAATCCTGAAGATTTGCCGGACAACGGAGTACTTGCCGGTTGCGAATTTCAGCAAAAAATTGAGCAGAAAGCGTATGAGATAGGCGGCGGCAGGGTGCCGGTAATAACTGTAGGAGAATTTGTGTTCGGCGTTGATAATACCGATCAAACGGTTATTCCTACCGTAAAACCCGCAACCGCAAAATCAGACTTCAGCAAAATATTTCCGGATTTTGTTACTGATTCGCTTAAATGCGGCATAATTGAAATGGACAAAAAAATCAGGGGGTTTGCGTCAAAAAACGCTGTTCTTACAGCTCCCGAGACGCGAAGTTCATCTCCTGTAAGAATTATCCGTAATGAAAACGGCGAGTCGGTTACGTTTTCGGGTATTTATCCCTGCGGAGAGGGTGCCGGGTACGCCGGCGGAATAATGTCTGCCGCGGTTGACGGTATCAAATCCGCAGAAAAGGTAATACAGTCGATCAAATTATCTAATCAATAAAAAAACAGCGTAAAAATTGCATAAAAAATGCATCACTTTTTTTAATAATTTGCCAATCTGTATGAAAAAAATAAAATTTCGTTAATAAATAGACAAACCCACTTGAAAAATTAAAACAAATGGGTTAAAATAGTAAATAGAAAAATTTAGGAGGTTTATTCCAATGGTTAAAGTTGCTATTAACGGATTCGGCCGTATAGGCCGTCTCGCATTCCGTCAGATGTTCGGTGCCGAAGGCTACGATGTAGTGGCTATCAACGATCTTACAAAGCCCTCAATGCTTGCAAATCTTCTTAAGTATGATACAGCACAGGGCGGCTACTGCGGTTATATCGGTGAAAATCTTCACACAATTTCTGCCGATGATGAGGCAGGCACCATTACAGTTGACGGCAAAACACTCAAAATTTATGCCGAAAAAGACGCAAAGGATCTTCCCTGGGGCGATCTCGGCGTAGATGTTGTTCTTGAGTGCACAGGTTTCTACTGCTCAAAGGAAAAGTCGCAGGCTCACATTGATGCCGGTGCTAAAAAAGTTGTTATTTCTGCTCCTGCAGGCAACGACCTTCCCACAATTGTTTACAGCGTTAATGAAAAAACTCTTACCGCTGACGATACAATTATTTCGGCTGCGTCGTGCACAACAAACTGCCTTGCTCCTATGGCAAAAGCATTAAACGACTATGCTGCTATCCAGAGCGGTATTATGAGCACAATTCACGCTTACACAGGCGATCAGATGATTCTTGACGGTCCTCACAGAAAGGGCGACCTTCGTCGTGCACGTGCAGGTGCCGCTAATATTGTTCCTAACAGCACAGGTGCTGCTAAGGCAATCGGTCTTGTTATTCCCGAACTCAACGGCAAACTTATCGGTTCTGCACAGCGTGTTCCGGTTCCTACCGGTTCTACAACAATCCTTACCGCTGTTGTTAAAGGCACTGACGTAACAAAAGAGGGTATTAACGCCGCTATGAAAGCAGCCGCAAGCGAATCTTTCGGTTACAATGAAGATCCCATTGTTTCTTCTGATGTTATCGGTATGCGTTACGGCTCACTCTTTGACGCTACTCAGACGATGGTATCAAAGGTTGCAGATGACCTTTATGAAGTACAGGTTGTTTCTTGGTATGACAATGAAAACAGCTATACAAGCCAGATGGTTCGTACAATCAAATATTTTGCTGAAATCTGATTTTTGATTAAGCAAAGTTTTTTGCAAAAAATTTCGACAGAATCGTGTTTTACGGTTCTGTCGTTTTTTAATTTGTATTTAAGATAACAAATCAACATTGACAACCTGTTAAGCGGTTGTTTATAATAAATATATATTTTTTTCGGAGGAACCCATTTTATGTACCGATTACTTATTGTTGAGGACGACGGCGGTATAGCACAGGCAATTAAAACTCAGGCTGAAATGTGGCGGATAGACACTTATATAACTACTGATTTTCGCAACATTATGTCGGAATTTTCTAAAGTTGACCCCCACATAGTGCTGCTTGATATTTCGTTGCCGTTTTTTAACGGTTATCATTGGTGCAGTGAGATTCGAAAAGTATCAAAAGTACCCGTTATATTTATTTCATCCGCATCCGATAATATGAATATGATTATGGCAATGAATTTGGGGGCGGACGACTTTATAGCAAAACCGTTTGACCAAAGTCTGTTAATGGCAAAATTGCAGGCTATGCTTCGCAGAACCTATGATTTTTCGGCAAACGTGCCCATTTTTGAACACCGCGGAGCACTTTTGAATACGGGTGATAATACATTAACATATAATGATGAAAAAATCCCCCTTTCTAAAAATGAGTATCGCATTTTACATATATTATTGGAAAACAAGGGCAGGGTTGTAAGTCGTGAAAAACTAATGGAATCTATGTGGGAAACTGACAGTTTTGTTGATGAAAATACGCTTACCGTAAATGTGGGTAGATTGCGTAAACGCTTGGATTCCGCAGGGCTTAATGATTTTATTACGACAAAATTCGGCGTTGGTTATATTATTGAGGATTGAGATATTTATGAGTTTGTTTTTTAAATATATTAAGGGTCATCGTAAAATTTTAATGTTTGGCATACTATTCTTTTTAATTTTTACCGTAAGTTTTTTGCTCTATCATTTACCGGTTGCGGCGGTTATATACCCTGCGCTTTTGTGTTTTGTTACAGCAGCAGTTGTTGCTTTTTTTGACTTCATAAAAATTAAAAAAGAGCATGAGTCCGTTTTGAAAATCAATTTCTCTACCGATCCGACATCTTTAAAATTACCTGAAGTATCCGAAATCAAAGATGAGGATTATCAGTGCGTAATAAATCGTTTATGTGATGAATATACCACGTACCGCACCGAAACAGACCAAAAATACTTTGATATGATAAACTATTATACAGTGTGGGCTCACCAGATAAAAACGCCGATAGCCTCTATGCGTTTGCGCTTACAAAATGAGGATTCACACCTTACCAGAACACTTCTTAATGATTTATATCGCATTGAACAGTATGTCGAAATGGTACTTACATTTTTGCGGCTTGATTCCGACAGTACGGATTATATATTTAAAGAATATGATTTGGATAAAATTATAAAAGCATCGGTCAAAAAATTTTCGAATGAGTTTATAGACCGTAAATTAAGTCTGATATATGAACCGCTCAATACTACCGCGATCACCGATGAAAAATGGCTTGCGTTTGTTATAGAACAGGTGTTGTCAAACGCGTTAAAATATACGCCAAACGGCAGTATCACAATAAAAATGCAAGCTCCCAAAACCCTGCAAATTATTGATACGGGTATGGGAATTGCACCTGAGGACTTACCGCGCATATTTGAAAACGGATATACCGGTTATAACGGCAGATTAGACACCAAGTCAAGCGGCATAGGACTTTATTTGTGCAGACGTATATGCGATGAATTAGGTCACAAAATTTCAGCCTGGTCCGAGGTGGGTGTCGGAACCGTGATAAGTATTGACCTTTCACAAATAAAACTTGAAGTTGAATGAATTTCTTACAATATTGTTAGTTTTAAAGGGATATTTGTTAGCCTTATCTATGGCTTTTGCATTTATCCCTTTGCTATAATGATAACAGAAATCGTAAGGAGGATTTTTGTTATATGAGTATTTTAAAAGTAAGTGCTTTGCAAAAAATTTATACTACCCGTTTCGGCGGAAACAGGGTAGAAGCACTAAAGAGTGTGTCATTCGGTGTGGATGAAGGCGAGTATGTTGCAATTATGGGTGAGTCCGGTTCGGGTAAAACCACGTTGCTTAACATATTGGCAGCATTGGACCGACCGACATCCGGTTCTGTCATTCTGGACGGAAAGGACCTTTCAAAAATCAAAGAATCACAAATGGCAACATTTCGCAGAGATTATTTGGGGTTTGTGTTTCAGGAGTTCAACCTGCTTGACACTTTTACTTTAGAGGATAATATTTATCTGCCTCTTGTTCTGGCAGGAAAAAATTATAAAGAAATGCACGAACGGATCATACCGATTGCAAATCAGCTCGGCATAAGCGATCTTTTGAAAAAATATCCTTATGAAGTATCGGGAGGCCAAAAACAGCGTGCGGCGGTAGCGCGTGCTCTAATTACAAATCCGAAACTTATTTTGGCTGATGAACCTACCGGAGCACTTGATTCTAAAGCAACCGATGAGTTATTGGGCTTTTTCGAGCAGATAAATAAAACCGGTCAGACAATTTTAATGGTAACACACTCGGTAAAAGCGGCAAGCCATGCAAATAGGGTGTTGTTCATTAAAGACGGCGAGGTCTTTCATCAGATATATCGCGGCGAACATACAGACGAGCAATTATATCAGCTTATTTCCGATACCCTTACTATGCTGGCAACAGGAGGGGATAAGTAATGAACATCGGGTTTTATCCTAAACTTGCCTGGGACGGCATCCGCAAGAATAAACGTCTGTATTTGCCGTACATACTTACCTGCTCCGGAATGATTTTAATGTTTTACATTATTCATTATCTTGCCGCTATGCCAACGCTTAAAGAAATGCCTGCAGGGTCAAGCACAACGCAAATATTAGGTCTCGGTGTGTGGGTAGTGGCATTTTTTGCCTTGATTTTTTTAATTTATACAAATTCGTTTTTAATGCGCAGACGTCAAAAAGAATTCGGACTTTACAATATACTCGGTATGGGTAAATCAAATATACGTGTTTTACTGTTGTGTGAAACTGTAATTATTTTTGTTTTGTCATTGGTAATAGGTCTTTTGGGCGGAGTGCTTCTGTCAAAATTGGCAGAACTCTGTTTGGTCGCGGTTATTGATGGCAAGGTCACATACACTCTTAGTATAAATTTTGAGGCGTTGCTTGATGCCGTTTTATTTTTTGCTTTAACATTTGCGGTCATTTTTATAAAGGGTCTTATAACGCTTAACAAATACAACGCAGCGTCACTGCTGAAAAGCGAAAATGTTGGTGAAAAACCGCCGAAAGCTAATTATGTTTTAGGTCTTATAGGTATTGTTGTTTTAGTGGGTGCATACTATATTGCATTTACAATAAAAAGTCCGCTCAGCGCACTTTCACTGTTTTTTGTTGCGGTTTTAATGGTAATTGCTGCAACGTATCTGATATTCATTTCAGGTTCTGTTATGCTTTGCAAACTGCTGCAAAAAAACAAACGTTATTATTACAAAAAAAATCATTTTGTTTCGGTTTCATCAATGGTTTACCGTATGAAACGCAACGGCGCGGGTCTCGCTTCAATTTGTATACTTTGTACTATGGTACTTGTTATGATGATGGGCGCCGGCAGCCTGTTTTTCGGTAAAGAGGATTCTTTAAAAACGCGCTATCCTTATGATTTTACCGTTAATGTTGATTATTGTAACGATGGCGGCGATAAGAAATACAGCAAGGAAAAAGAGGATTTTATCCTTAATGAGGTAGATGCCGTATTAAAAAAGAATAATGCCGGCATTAAAGCTTCTGAAAGATATTTATTCACAAGTGTTACGGGATTGCTTTATGACGGAACATTGGCTTTGGACCCGTATAAGGTCAATGCTGTCAATGCAAAAACGCTCAACTATGTAACACAGATTTTTACCGTTCCGCTTGATGATTATAACAGATGTATGGGTGCAAATGAGGAACTCGCCGAGAACGAGGTGCTTATTTACTGCATGCGAAGGACTTATAATGACCCGGTTATAGATTTAGGCGACGGAACCGTCTTAAATGTTAAAAAACATATTGACAGCATTATGGGTAACGGCGACGCTGCATTGAATATGATTCCGTCCGTATTTATAGTGACCCCGGATATAGAAAAATGTATCGAAAGTTTTAACAAACAACTTTCAGCTTTATCTGAAGACTATTTTTGCCGCCCTAAACTTATGTACAGTTTTGATACCGGTCTGCCGTCAGACAAACAAATAAGTTTAAACTCCGATATACGTGAGCATTTACGTGAACTGGACATATCGGGCGAGGGTGGATTTTACACATCAAGCGTAGAGTGCAGAGAGGCTGAACGCAACGATTTTTACGGCACGTACGGCGGAATTTTCTATCTCGGCATAATACTGTCAATAGTATTTCTTGCTGCAACAGTTCTGATTATTTATTACAAACAAATATCAGAGGGCTATGAGGACGAATCCCGTTTTGAAATTATGCGTAAAGTAGGAATGACATCTGCAGATATTAAAAAAAGTATAAATTCTCAGATGTTAACCGTTTTCTTTCTTCCTATTATTACTGCGGCATTCCACATCGGATTTGCTTTTCCTATGGTTCAGAAGCTGCTGGCATTGTTTAATCTTCGAAATACACTTCTGTCGCTTATTGTAACTTCTGCGGCATTTGTGATTTTCGGTGTGTTTTATGCCATTGTTTATCGCATTACCTCAAATGCTTATTATTCTATTGTAAGCGGTAAAAACGATTTATAATTATAGAAATAAAAAAACAGGAACCTATGGCATTATGTTTTAGGTTCCTGTTTTATTCTGTTATTTGTCTAACCGTTTAGAGTGTATTTATAATTATTTAGTGCCGAAAATTCTGTCGCCGGCGTCACCGAGACCCGGTAAAATATATGCGTGGTCGTTCAATTTTTCATCAAGACCGGCGCAGTATACGGGAACATCGGGATGAACTTTTGTGAATGCATCAATGCCTTCGGGTGCTGCAATAATGCACATAAATTTAATCCTTTTCGGGTTAAATTCTTTAATACGGGTAACAGCGTCAATTGCGCTTCCGCCTGTTGCCAACATAGGGTCAAGCACAAAGACATCGCGTTCATTCAAGTCGGCAGGTAATTTGCAATAATAATCAACGGGATTATGAGTTTCGGGGTCGCGGTACATACCTATATGACCAACCTTTGCGGCAGGTATTAAACTAAGAACGCCGTCTACCATTCCGAGACCTGCACGGAGTATCGGAACAAATGCCATTTTTCTGCCTGCAAGCACTTTTGTTTTTGCTGTCATCATAGGTGTTTTTGTTTTAACTTCGCGAAGCGGCAGATCGCGTGTAGATTCATAACACATAAGCATTGCTATTTCGCTTACCAACTCGCGGAATTGCTTTGAGCCTGTCCGCTCATCGCGCAAAATAGTAAGTTTGTGCTGAATTAGGGGATGATCCATTACAAAAACGTTGTCTTTCATATTAAAACCTCCATTAAAATTAAGCCTTTTCAAGGGCTGTTATTTTGTTTACTCTTAATTCGTGCCTGCCGTGTTCAAACTTTGTATCAACAAAAAGGTCAACCAATTCAATTGCGGTGCCAACGCCTATAACTCTGCCTCCGAGGCAAAGCACATTTGAATTGTTATGTAACCGTGTATATTTTGCCGAATAATGTTCGCTGCAGGCGGCAGCGCGAATACCGTTTATTTTGTTTGCTGCTATCGACATACCGATGCCGGTTCCGCAAACAAGTATACCGAGTTCGCATTCGCCGTTTGTGATTTTATCACAAACCTTAACCGCAATATCCGGATAATCAACCGAGTGCAACTCGTGTATTCCGCAGTCGACAACCTCAAATCCGCGACTTTTCAGATGTTCTGCAATGGCATTTTTGTGTTCAAAACCGCCGTGATCGCAACCAATTGCTATTTTCATTTTTGTGCCTCCGTTTTTGCTTTAAGTTCACGCTCTGCCTGCGGCAGGCGAAGATAGCCGGGTAAAAGATTTTCAGGTGATACCGTGTGTACCGTATCGGTGTTTTTAAATACATAAAGCCCTACGCCCACGGCATTTTGATATTTAATATTTTCGGGTGCTACCTTAACATTTTCAATGTCTGACACATTATTGTAAAACAAGTCGGCGCCGTCGCCGCAGATAATTACACGCTTTTTTGCAGAAATACGTTTGATTTCGGCTGCAAGTTCATCCGCTAAAAGCGCGCGATCTTCGCACAAACGTGTTATTTTACCGTTTTCAATATCAAAAATCGCATTGTAGAACTGGTTGCAACGGGCATCCATAACCGCACACAGTATACAGTCAAACTCCGAAAAATTTTCAGCCATTGCGGCAAGTGTCGACACACCGACGCAAGGCAGACTGCGCGGTGCTGCAAGTCCTTTTATCGCGCTTATTCCTATGCGTAGACCCGTAAATGAACCCGGACCCACCGCAACAGCAAATTCCTTAATTGTATCAAGGCTTATATTTGAATTTTTAAGTGTATCCAAGATCATTTGCATAAGCGTTTGTGAGTGGGTAAGTTTTACGTTTATATATGATGATGCAAGAATTTTACCGTCGTCAATAACCGCGCAAGACGCAGGTGAGGCAGAGCACTCAATACTCAGAATTCTCAATTTGCAGCACCTCCGCTTACGGTAATTTCTCTTTTATTATCGTCAGTTACATTAAAAACAACTTTTATAACGTTGTGGGGCAGGGCGTTTTCAATGTTTTCGCTCCATTCAACAGCCAAAACTCCGCCCGATTCAATATACTCAAAATAACCGGTGGAATACAAATCATTCCAACCGGTCACACGATACATATCAAAATGATAAAGGTTAAGTCTGCCGCCCAAATACTCGTTGATTATGGCAAAAGTGGGCGATGATACTTCGCCTGTATAACCCAAACCTTCGGCAAGACCATGTACAAAGCAGGTTTTGCCTGACCCTAAATCGCCGTAAAAAGCGATAACTTCGCCGCCTTTTAAAGTGGCTGCCAAATCGTGGGCTATCTGTTTTGTGTCTTCGGGCGAATATGAAACGTATTTGTTATTCATATTCAAACATCTCCCTTCAACACATTTCATATAATTCTATCATATTAACCGTGAACTGTCAATTGCAAATAATAAAAATTTTGTCGATTATTGTGAGTGTATTATTTTGCAAAGTTTTTGATTTTCATAGCTGCAATTCTTAACATACACTTAATTTGAACATAAGTTTGTTTTAAATGTTAACAATTTATTAAAAAATTCTTGAATTTAACGTAAAATTGTGTTACTATACCTCTATGTGAAAGGTGGATGATTATGCGAGCAGACGGAAAACGCCTAAAAAATGTTGACCCTATGTATGCGGTTGCAGCGTACATTATGGATAAACGAATAGACTCAATGAATATGATAACAATAGATATACCTGTTGAGCCTATACAGAATTACCTTAATGAAAAACGTAAAAACGGCGTAAATATAAGCCATATGGCTGTAATTTTGGCTGCGTATTTGCGAACACTTAGTGAATACCCCGAACTTAACCGTTTTGTTGTTAATAAAAAAATTTATCAGCGGAATGAAATAGCCGTAGGTATGGTTGTTCTGCAAACCGGCAAGTTAGACGGTACAATGTCAAAAATGTTTTTTAACCCCGATGATACTATTTTTAATGTTAACGATACAATTAACCTTTATGTTGAGGAAAACCGTGATGCGCCCGAAAACAACGGCACAGAAAAAATGATAAAAATTCTGCTTAGTGTGCCGGGTGTTTTGCCGCTTGGTGTGGCCTTTTTCAAATGGCTCGATAAACACGGTTTGCTACCGAAATCAATAATAGATATGTCACCTTTTCATATGAGTCTGGGTATAACAAATCTTGCCTCTATCAGGACTAATCACATATATCACCATTGCTACGAGTTCGGTACAACAAGTATGTTTTTGGCAATGGGTAACACCCGTGAGGTACCGAGACGCAAAGGTGGAGAAATTGTATTTGAAAAATGTATGCCTATCGGCGTTACTATGGATGAACGCATTTGTTCGGGCAGTCATTTTGCGGTAGCATTCAGGCGTATGAAACAGTATCTGAAAAATCCCGAACTGCTTGAAACACCGCCTCAAAAAATAAAAGTTGAATAAGTTGTAAATTTAGCGTTTTACATCTTGATTTTAATACTTACTTGTTATAAAATATATAAAAGATTTGACAAACGGAGGAAGTTTTATATGTTAGTTTCAGCAAAAGAAATGCTTACAAAAGCAAAAGCCGGCAAATATGCCGTAGGTCAGTTCAATATTAACAATCTTGAGTGGACAAAGGCCATTCTGCTAACAGCCGAAGAACAAAAATCACCTGTAATACTCGGCGTATCCGAAGGTGCAGGCAAATATATGTGCGGCTTTAAAACCGTTGCGGATATGGTTAAGGCTATGATTGACGAACTCGGTATTACGGTCCCCGTAGCGCTTCATCTTGATCACGGCAGTTATGAAGGCGCTAAAAAATGTATTGAAGCAGGCTTTTCTTCTGTAATGTTTGACGGTTCACACTATCCTATCGAAGAAAACATCGAAAAAACAAAGGAACTGGTTGAAACCTGCAACAAATTAGGCCTTTCAATCGAGGCCGAAGTAGGTGCTATCGGCGGCGAAGAAGACGGCGTTATCGGCGGCGGTGAGGTTGCGGATCCTGCCGAATGTAAAATGATTGCCGATTTAGGCGTTACAATGCTTGCTGCGGGTATAGGTAATATTCACGGTAAATATCCCGAAAATTGGGCAGGTTTAAGATTTGATACTCTTGATGCAATTCAGCAGCTTACCGGTGATATGCCCTTAGTTCTTCACGGCGGCACCGGCATTCCGGCAGATATGATTAAAAAAGCTATTTCGCTCGGCGTGTCAAAAATCAATGTAAACACCGAGTGTCAGTTAGCGTTTGCCGCTGCCACACGCAAATATATTGAAGAGGGCAATGACCTTAAAGGCAAAGGCTTCGACCCGAGAAAATTGTTGGCACCCGGCTTTGAGGCTATTAAAGATACCGTTAAGGAAAAGATGGAACTTTTCGGCTCTGTAAATAAAGCATAAAAGCATAGTTTTTAACGTTTAATCGTATTATATATAGCCCTGAATTTATATTCAGGGCTATAAAACTTTGATTTAGGAATAAATGTTTATGTATCGAATTATTGAATATTTGCACGACTTTAATTATGCAACAGTTATTTTAAGACTTATTCTTGCCGTTATAATAGGCGGAATTATCGGAAACGAACGCGGAAAACACGGTAGTGCCGCCGGGCTTCGCACACATATTCTTGTGTGTATAGGCGCTGCTATGACATCGCTTACTTCGTGCTATGTATATTACACTTTGGGACTTTCGGGCGATGTTTTCAGAATTCCAGCTCAGGTTATATCGGGTATAGGCTTTTTGGGCGCAGGAATTATTATAATTAAAAACAGCAATATAGTCACAGGGCTTACAACCGCCGCAGGTATGTGGGCTACTGCCGCAATAGGTGTTGCGGTCGGTTTCGGGTTTTACTCCGGTGCTGCAGCGGCAACTGTTTTTTGTGTGTTTACTGCAGCGTTTTTAACACGTCTTGAGCGTAAGCGAAAAACAACCGTTCATATTTATGTTGAAGTTGACCTTTCAAAAGATATAAATTCAGTAACAAGCGCAATACACAATGATATTGATCCCGAATCGGTAATTGAAACCGTAACTCCTAAAAGCAACGTACCAAATACCATCGGTATGTATGTTATGATAGCAGACCCGCAATTTGCCGAAAAAATAAAAGATAAAATAGATAAAATCGAAGGTGTCAGATTTTCTGTTTTAGAGTAATATATTAAAAAAGTTTTCTGAAATTTTATATCAAAATATTATATACAAAAATAAGCATATTTCGCGTTAAGATATTACTAAAAGTCAGGGTGACAAAAATGTATAATAGCATAAGTGATTGGGACCGTATGGTGGCAGGCAAACTCTATAATTCATCAAGCAAAGATATAGAAAAACAGCACAAAAGGGGAATGTACCGCTGTGACCGATTTAATAAAATTTCGGTAATTCGTGCAAAAGCAAAACAACGCGCGTTGGAAAAATTGATTCCATCTGCAAAAGAAAAGGGGTTGTCGGTATTTGCGCCGTTTTACTGCGAATACGGTGTTAATATTTATGTGGGCAACGGTTGTTTTGTAAATTACGGTTGTACGCTTCTTGATGTGGCACCAATTACGCTCGGAAACGGAGTTTGGCTCGGAGCTAACGTAACGCTTGCAACACCTAACCACCCATTTATTGCAGAGGAGCGTTTGCCTGCGGATTATCCCGACGGTAATCATGACCTTGAATACGCTTCGCCGATAACAATAAACGACGGTTGTTGGATTTGTTCGGGTGTAACTGTTTGCGGCGGTGTAACAATAGGAAAAAACAGCATTGTTGCAGCAGGCGCAGTTGTAACACGCGATGTACCGCCAAACAGTATTGCTGCAGGAGTACCTGCAAAAGTAATTCGCGGCATTGATGAGTGCGACCGTATGGATGTGTGGAATACTTATTTAAAAAATGAAATTCCTGTTTCTGAAAGAAATAAAAATTGAAATTTTATAAAGTTTTTACTGTGCAAATTATAAACAGTGTTTTTTTATGACCTGCTGATTTTTTGAAAAAAATTAACGGCACCCGAATAAAATGGGTGCCGTTTTTTCAAATTTGTATTTATTTTGTTGCGGGAACCTGTTGTTTAAGGGCTGCTCTTGTTTTGCGAATCTCGCTGAGGTTGGCTGTAAGACCTTCATCTGCGCGACGCATAATATCGTCAACAAAATCCTGTGCTGCGCGACGCATTTCTTTGCTTTTGCCCTGTGCGTTAGAAATTATTTCTGCGGCCTTTTCCTGTGCCATTTTAACAATCTCTTCCTGAGCAACCATTGCTTTTGCCTTTTCTTCGGCAGAACGAATAATTCCGTCAGCCTCACGCTTTGCGGTGGTAATTATGTCTGCACGGTCGGCAACAATGCCGCGTGCCTGTTTGATCTCACTCGGTATGTTAAGGCGAATATCATCTACTACCGCGCGAAGTTTTTCAATGTCTACAACAGTTTTTTTGCCCGGTATTTTAATACCGCTGTCCAAAACCTCATCAAACTGCTCCAATAATTCGTCAAGTGTCATTTTAATTCATCCTCCGTATGTTGTCTTAAAAGTTTATTTTTTTAATGATATACGCTTAATAATATCATTCAGAATAACCGACGGTACAAAGTCTTCAATATCTCCGCCCATACCGGCTATTTGTTTCACCATACTTGAGCTCAAATACATATTCTGAGCGCTTGTGGTAAGAAACAGTGTTTCTACATTTGGGTTAAGTTTTTTATTGGTAAGCGCCATTTGAAATTCATATTCAAAATCCGACATAGCGCGTAAACCCTTAATAATGGCACAGGCATTTTTTTGTGCCGCATAGTCCGCAAGCAGACCGTCCGATAAATCAACCTGAACATTGTCAAGTTTTGATACACATTTTTCTATCATACCTTTTCGTTCGTCCGGTGAAAAGGTGTAATGTTTGTCTGCATTGTTCATAACAACAACAATGATTTTATCAAACATCGCCGATGCACGCGTAATTATATCAAGATGCCCAAGAGTAATCGGGTCAAAACTGCCGGGGCATACGGCAATCCGTTCACTCATTATTACACACAACCTTTTGGTAAACGGTAATTGCGGTCTTACCGTATTTATATATTTTAACAACACCGTAGTTCAAAACGGTTTCGTAGTTCAAAACGGTTTCGGGCATTTTAATATCAGACGGATGCTCACAAAAAATTTTTCCGTAGTCACTCATTAACGGAACAGTACATCTGATTGC
>CAKSDJ010000028.1 GCA_934445015.1 uncultured Eubacteriales bacterium
ACGGAATTCCCTCGCGGCTAATAACCGTTGTATGAAGCGACTGATACATATTCGGTTTCGGGGTAGAAATATAATCTTTAAACCTGTTTGGTATAGGCCTGAACATATCGTGCATTATGCCGAGTATGTTGTAACAGTCGGCAACAGTGTCGGTTATTATGCGAATGGCATATACATCGTAAATCTCATCAAAATCCTTTGACTGTAAATACATTTTGCGGTATATGCCGTAAATTGATTTTATGCGTGCCTGAAAAGACATTTTAACGTTAGGCATATCTTTCGCAAGGCGTGTTTCTATACGCTGTTTGATTTCATCAAGAATCTGCTCGCGGCTGCCTTGTCGCAATTTTAAAAGTTGCTCTATTTCATTATACGCTACGGGGTCCAGATGTTTTATTGCAAGATCCTCAAGTTCTTCCTTTACGGGCCTTATACCGAGCCTGTGTGCAATCGGGGCATATACCTCAAGAGTTTCAAGCGATTTGTCGCGCTGCTTTTGAGCCGGCATAGCGTCTATTGTTCGCATATTGTGCAAACGGTCGGCAAGTTTAATTATTATTACGCGTATGTCTTTGCCCATGGCTATAAGCATTTTGCGCAAACTTTCGGCCTGTTGCTGTTCTTTTGAAGATATAGATATTCTGCCTATTTTTGTAACACCGTCTACAAGAAGGGCAACCTCATCACCGAAATTCTTTTTAATATCTTCAACCGTAACGTCGGTGTCCTCTACAACGTCGTGCAAAAGGGCAGCGGCAATAGACTGACTGTCCATTCCCAAAGTTGCGATAATTTTGGCAACATTGAACGGGTGAGTATAATATTCCTCTCTTGTCATACGCTTTTGACCCATGTGATGTTCCACACAAAATTCAAACGCTTTTTTAATAAGCGGAATATCGTAACTTCCGCCCTGTGCTTTCATACATTCAATCAAATTTTCATAGTCGTGCACAGCGGCTTCATTCATTATTATTCACCCTTTCATAAAGCGATCTGTAAAGTTTTGAGTTAAGCAAATCGGTTTTTTGCTGTGTGTTAACCGGCATCAAAACACCGTTTTTTTCATCAATAAGTTTAAGTTCGCAAAGTGTTTTTACACATACCGCCGTTTTGCCGTAATTTAAGTCCGTATCGTTTAAATACTTTAAACGCTCTGTCTTAACCGGAGAACTTTTTACCATTTTATATATCTTTGCAACCTGCGCCCTGTCTGGAAAAATCACGTTGTAATCCGCAGCATTACCCGACATAAAGTCATCATACTGCTTTTTTCCTTCAAAAAATAAGTTCTCGTTATCGTCACTCATTTTAACGGCTTTTACAAATACAGACAACGCATACTGCCCCTGATATAAATTTGCGTCAAGCGTTACCGCAAGGTCAACGGTGTCGCCGACACAAAAACAAAACTGTTCCAGTGTAACCCCGAAAAGCAGGCACTGAAAAACATTTCCGTTTTTATTGCACAACAACTTTAAATGTTTATTGCCGCCTATAGGTGTTATTTTTTGAATTGATGCGCCGAATATACCGAAAACAGGGGTTGAATTGCCGTTACCGAAAGGCTCAAGCGCCTTTACGGCAAATGCCATATCAGTGTTCATTCCGGCAGGGTTAATGCGGCAATCAATTTTAAGCATAGGCACAGCATACGGCACAGTACGTGCGTATGCGTTAATTTTATCTCTGAAAATCGGTACATTGTTTATATCAACACTGACTCCTGCCGCAAGTTCATGACCGCCGTATTTAAGTAAAACATCACAGCAGGCATCAATAGAATTATATAAATTAAATCCCGAAAAGCTGCGCCCTGAGCCGTGGGCGATACCGCCGTCGTTTGAAAGCACTATTGCAGGTTTGCCGTAATGTTCGCAAATGCGTGTCGCAGCAATGCCCAAAACGCCTAAGTGCCAGTTTTCACCGCACACAACAATTACACGGTCATATTGATAATTATGCTCTTCTATTATACTTATTGCCGCCTTATAAATATCTTTTTCGGTTTGCTGACGGCGTGAATTGTCATCATCAATAGGCCCCGCAATTTTTAACGCATCAAGCACATTTTTTGATGTAAGAAGTTCAAACGCTCTGAACGCACTGCCCATTCTGCCGGCGGCATTTATTCGCGGAACTATGCCGAAAGATATTTTGCCGGCGGTGATATCGGCGCGGTCTATGCCTGCTATATTGAGTATCGCTGCAATACCTACGCTTGGCGAAGTTTTGATTTTTGCAATGCCGCTTTTTACAATTGAGCGATTCTCATTTATAAGCGGCATAACATCGCCGACAGTTGCAACAGCCAATATATCTGCATATTTTGAAAGCATTTGTTCGGGTTCTTTATCATCAAGCACACATACCAATTTAAAAGCGACTTCTGCGCCGCAGATCTCTTTAAACGTTGAAGGGCAATCGGTTCGGTGCGGATCCACCACCGCAACAGCCTGCGGCAAATCGGCAGGCGGAATATGATGATCTGTAACAACCGTTTCAATGCCCAAAGATTTTGCATATTCGATTTCAGCGGCACAGGCTATGCCGTTGTCAACCGTTATAATGAGCTGAATGCCCTTATTTTTTAAACTTTCAACTGCGGATTTATTCATACCGTATCCTTCTGAAATACGGTCGGGGATATACGCCGTAACATCCGCGTTTCTGCCTTTTAAGTAATCGTAAAGCAATGCTGTGGCTACAACTCCGTCGCAATCGTAGTCGCCGTAAATTGCTATTTTTTTATTTTTTTCAACAGCGTTATTTATACATTCTGCGGCAATTTTTATATCTGCAAGTTCTAACGGGTCGCAGAGTACAGGCTCGTCAGAGAGCATAAGCTCAAGTTCGCCGGCATCATCAATACCCCTTACATTTGCTATTAGCGCAACAAATGGGTCTATATCACATTCTTCGGCAAGTAATTTGGCTTTTTCACGGTCGGGATTGCCGACTATCCATTTTTTTACAGACACAAATTCACCGCCTTTTAAAGTCAAAATATTATTCAAACATGATACCATATTTCTACACTTTTTTCAATATTTTTATATAAAAGAAAACAGCCATACTGTTACGGCTGTTTATAAAATTATCAAATCGGTTTTGATTTTATCAATGTACGGCAATTTTTTAATTCAGACATTCGCAAAAAATATCTTTTATCTCATTAAATCCGAGTTCTATAATACTTCTCACCGTTCTTTGTCTGCCAAAAGTGCAAAGTTCGGCAAGACGTTCAATATCTTTTTGTTTTATGCCGAACTCATCTAACGATGATGGCATACCGATAGATTTAAAAAACGCCGCCATTTCGTCAATACCTTTTAAAGCCGCCTTTTCGTCATCGGTTTCGCTAACCTCCCAAACACGATGGGCAAACTGTGCAAAACGTTGGATGTTATGCCGATACACATATCTTGCCCAAGCCGGAAACAGCACCGCAAGACCTGCGCCGTGTGCAACATTGTCATACTCGCCGCTTATTGCGTGTTCCAACTGATGTACAGGAAGTGCGTTCATTCTGCCGCAACCTGTGAGATTGTTATGCGAAAGACTTGACGCCCACATAATATTTGCACGCGCATCATAGTTATTTGGATCGTCAATAACGGTTTTTGCAGAATTTATCACCGTACGCAAAATACTTTCTGCTATTCTGTCGGTAATATCCGTAGGATCGCACGGTGTAAAATAGCGCTCCATTGTATGCGCCATTATATCCGATATGCCGCATGCTGTCTGATAAGCCCCTACCGTATATGTAAGTTCCGGATTGCAGATTGAAAACAGCGGTCTTATAAGTTCGCTTGTAAAACCGCGTTTCATATTTATTGACAAATCGGTAACAACGGCAGAACCGCTCATTTCACTGCCTGCCGCCGCAATAGTAAGCACACAGCCTACCGGTAATGCAGCAACCGGCACTTCTTTTCCGGTTACAAAATCCCATACATCACAATTCGAAACGGCACCGAGTGCGGTGTATTTTGCCGCGTCTATAACGCTGCCGCCGCCTACCGCAAGAATCAGCTCAGGCTTTAAACGCTTTGCCGCCGACACCGCATTTCTTACAAATTCTATTTTGGGATTAGGTTCAACGCCGCCAAGTTCAGAAAATTCTATTGAATAATCATTTAACGACGACACTATCTCATCATAAAGTCCGTTACTTTTAATACTGCCCTTACCGTATAAAATCATTATTTTTTTATATCCGTAGTGCGATATGATTTTACCTGTTTCATTTTGACGGCCTTTTCCGAAATAAATTTTTGTAGGCGCATAGTATTCAAAATCAAGCATTTAAAAACTCCTTTCAGATTTTATAAAGAAATCACGCCCAAGAAATACCTGAGCGTGATAAATAAACAAAATTATTCGGTAACCTCTTCTGCCGGTGTTTCAACAGTTGATGCTGCCTCCGGTTCTGCGGTTTCGCCTGCTTTAGATGCTTCGGCAACTGTCTCGGTCGCCTGATCTTCTGCATTTTCCTCCGAAACGGGTTCATCATCAAGAAGCGCACGGATTGAAAGACTTACACGTTTCTTTTCAAGGTCGATTGCGGTAATCTTTGCCTCAACTTCCTGACCGATTGAAAGCTCATCCTGCGGTTTTGCAACATGTTTGTTTGCAATCTGAGAGATATGTATAAGACCGTCAACACCAGGTATTATTCTTGCAAATGCGCCGTATGCGGTCATACTTACGATTTTAACCGTTACAACATCATCAACATTGTACTTGCTCTGGAATATTGCCCAGGGGTTGTCCTCTGCTTTTTTATAGCCCAAAGAAATCTTTTTCTTTTCGGGGTCGAGCGCTTTGATATAAACTTCTATCTGATCGCCGACAGACACAACTTCAGACGGGTTTTTAATGCGTGTCCATGAAAGTTCCGAAATGTGAACCATACCGTCAACGCCGCCTATATCAACAAAAGCGCCGTAATTTGTTATTGATTTAACGGTACCGGTAAAACGGTCGCCGACCGCTATGGTAGACCATATTTTTTCTTCTGCTTCTTTACGCGCTTCTCTGAGTACACTGCGTATAGAACCTACCGCTCTGCGTCCGCGGCCGATTTCGATAATTCTGAAATCAACCTCTTTGCCCCTTAAATCTTCAAGCGAATCGTTTCTTGACGCGGTAGCCTGTGATGCCGGTATAAAGACTCTGACATTGTTTGAGTAAACTACAACGCCGCCCTTAATTACATCACGAACAACACCGTGGAGCACTTCACCAGATTCCTTGGCGGCAACTATATTGTCCCAACCGGCAATAGCATCGTAACGGCGCTTTGAAAGCATTGCGGTTCCTTCCTGATCGTTGATCTTCATAATGATAAGGTTTAACTTATCATCCACCTTTACCTCGCTTAACAGATCAACAGGCTCGGATGAATATTCATCTGCCGTAACGTAACCCGTTACACCCCTGCCTATATCCACGGTGATTTCGGATGCGTTTACCGCAACAACGGTACCGCATACCTTTTGGTCGCCTGTAAGGCTGTTGAGCGAAGCCTCAAATGCTTCCTCATCTGTCATTTCCTCGAAACTTTTTTGAACAGTTTCATTTCCCTCCATCTGTTCATCAACCGGTTGTAAAATTTCCGACATGGTTTTAATAACCTCCTTTATAATACCGGCAGGTGTAGATGCACCTGCGACCACCCCAACCTTATCTGAATTATGAAACCAACCTGCAGATAATTCCGCCGCGGTCTCTATCAAATAGGTGTTTTGGCAAAGTGACGCACACACTTGAAATAATTTTACAGTGTTTGAACTGTTTTTGCCGCCGATCACGATCATAACATCGTTAACTACGGCAAGTTCACGTGCTTCGCTTTGACGAGTTGAGGTAGCATTACATATTGTATCAAATATTTTTGCATTTGTACATACTTTTTTTAAAAAAATTTGCGCAATATTCCATTTTTTTGCGTTAAAAGTGGTCTGTGACACCACAGAAACGGGCTTTTTCTTAAGTTCGGGGTGAATTTCAATAAGATTTTCAAGTTCTTCTGTCGACTCAAAAACATAAAAATCCGATACGCAGTGACCGGTTATACCTATGACCTCGTGATGATTTTTGTCACCCGCAATAAGAATTGTATCGCCCTGTTTTGATTGATCTTCTACTATTTTGTGTATCTTTGACACAAAGGGGCAGGTAGCATCGCTTACCTTTACCCCTGTTTTTTGAGCATCATCATATACTTTTTTGCCGACGCCGTGCGATCTTATAACAAGCGTTTCGTCCGGATTGACATCAAACGGCGAATTTACTACCCTTACACCCTTATCCGCCAATTGACCTACCATTTGACTGTTGTGTATTATAGGCCCCAGCGTACAGACCTTTTTGCCGTCGTCCAACAAATCATATACCATCTGTACCGCACGGTTTACACCGAAACAAAAGCCGGCTGTTTTTGCAAGTGTGATTTTCAATTATATTAGCCTATCCTTTCTCTGATCATATTAACAAGTTTGTCAACAGACTCTTCAAGCGTGTTGCCGGTAGTGTCAAATATAACCGAATCTTCCGCCGGTTTGAGCGGTGCTATTTCACGGTGTGAATCGTTATAGTCACGGGTTTCAATATCCTTATATATATCGTCGTAATTGACATCCATTCCCTTTTCTTTAAGTTCGCGAAAACGGCGATCTGCACGTTCAGAAACCGATGCAGTTACAAAAAATTTAAGAGTAGCATCAGGCAAAACAACAGTGCCTATATCTCTGCCGTCCATAAGAACATTGTTTTCTTTTGCCAATTTGCGTTGCATTTCAAGCAAAAAAGCGCGAACCGGAGGTTTTGCCGACACTGCGGATGCCATCATAGATGCTTCAGGTGTCCTTATTTCATCAGACACATCTTCTCCGTTTAAAAACACATGCTGCACTCCGTCAATAAATCTGATGTTCACTTCTATTGTTTTAAGCACGGATTCTATATCGCAGTCAAGTTCGGTTGTATATCCGTCGCGCAAAAATTTAAGACCCACGGTGCGATACAGCGCGCCCGTATCAACGTATATAAATCCAAGTTCCTTTGCGGCCCCCTTTGCCACAGTGCTTTTGCCTGCTCCGGCAGGACCGTCCAATGCAACAGAAATCATATTATTTTTTGCTCCTTTTTATATTTTGCCGCGCTCTCACCCGCAAGCACACCGGTTGAAAATGCTATCTGCAAATTAAATCCGCCCGTATATGCGTCAACGTCGATTATCTCGCCGGCGAAAAACAGTCCGCCAACAAGTTTTGACATCATTGTAGCAGGGTCTATCTCTTTTACCGATATTCCTCCGCTTGTTATAATTGCTTCTTCAATCGGTCTGAAATTTGTAATATTCAGTCTGAACCGCTTGATGGCGTTTATAAGCGACTGCCTGTCTTCACGGCTTATCTGATTGACCTTTGTATGGGGCGATATGCCCGACATATTTATTATAACCGGAATTATGCTCTTAGGCAGTAATTTATCCAAAGAATTTGCAAAATCACGGTTTAATGACTCCTCAAAATCCCTGAGAATGCGTTTATCAAGTTGTTCATCACTTAAAGCGGGCTTTAAATCAACTTCGGCAAAATAGTCTTTTTTGCCTATATACCTTATGTGCGCCGATGCTGAAAGTGTAAGCGGCCCCGAAATGCCGGTATGTGTAAATAACATTTCGCCCATCTCTTTGTAAACCGGCTTTTTTTTACCTGCCTCAAAAACCGATAACGTTACATTTTTAAGTGAAAGCCCTGCAAGCCGTGTACAAAAGCCTTCGTGACACTCAAGACCTGTAAGCGACGGTGTAAGAGGCGTTACCGTGTGCCCTAAATCAGCCGCAATCTTATATCCGTCACCCGTAGAACCGGTAAGCGGATAAGACTTGCCGCCCGTGGCAAGTATAACGCAATCCGCATCCAAAATCTTGCCGCCGACAAGTTTTACACCTGTTACGGCGCCGCCCGACACAATAACAGATTCTGCCGCCCCGGTCACAATATTACAGTGCTTTTTTACCGGCAAAACAAGTGCGTCAACTATATCCTCTGCCCTGTCTGATACCGGAAAAACACGGTTTCCGCGCTCGGTTTTAAGCCGAACACCCATATTTTCAAAATAGGACATTGTATCGTAAGAATTGTAATTGTTGAATGCAGAGTATAAAAATTTTCCGTTTTTGGGAGTGTTCGCAATAAGGGTATTTACATCGCAATTGTTTGTTACATTGCACCTGCCCTTGCCGGTTATCATAACTTTTCGCGCGGGGCGTGAGTTTTTTTCGACAACCGTTATGCTGTAAGGCTTGTCGGATAACGCGGTATATGCACTGTAAGCCGCCTTTAATCCTGCCGCGCCGCCGCCTATTACTACAATCCTTTTCATACTCTCACCTGCTTTTCTAAAATGTTATTTTACAACGAAACACCAAAAAAGTAAACATTTAAAATTTTGTAAGTTTAATTTTGTACGGCAGTATAAGTCAATTGTAATTGCCGCCTTTAATTTTCTTGACAAATGTTTCTGAAGTTATATAATATATAATTGATATTTTTAAGTTAACCGGAGGTCATAATTATGGCAATACTTTTAACAGGCGGTGCAGGCTACATAGGCAGTCATACCTGTGTCGAAATGCTGAATGCAGGTTACGACGTTATAGTTGCAGATAACCTTAACAACAGCAGCGAAGAGTCGCTTAAAAGGGTCAAAAAAATCACAGGCAAAGACGTAAAATTTTATAAAGCCGATGTCTGCGATTATGATGCAATGCGCAAAATCTTTTCTGAAAACAAAATTGACGCGGTAGTTCATTTTGCAGGTCACAAAGCGGTCGGCGAATCGGTTAAAAAACCGGTTATGTATTATAAAAACAATCTTGAAAGCACCATTACTTTGATTGAAGTTATGAATGAATTTAATGTCAAAAAACTTGTTTTCTCATCTTCTGCTACCGTATACGGCGCTTCTACCACCGTACCTTTGGTTGAGGGTATGCCCACAGGCGCCACAAACCCCTATGGCAGAACCAAACTGTTTATCGAAGAAATTTTACGCGACCTTTACGTCGCCGACAAAGAATGGTGCATAGTCCTTCTGCGTTACTTTAATCCTATCGGCGCGCACAAAAGCGGACTTATAGGCGAAGACCCCAAGGGTATTCCTAACAATCTTATGCCTTATATCTCTCAGGTTGCGGTAGGCAAACTTAAAGAACTTCACGTGTTCGGCAATGATTACAACACAATCGACGGAACAGGCGTGCGCGACTATATACACGTTGTAGACCTCGCTTTGGGTCATGTTAAAGCAATAGGCTGGGCACTTGAAAATCTTGGCTGTGAAGAAATAAATCTCGGCACCGGCAACGGAACAAGCGTACTGCAGCTTCGTGATGCGTTTGTAAAAGCGTCAGGCATTGACGTTCCTTACGTTATCGACCCGCGCCGTCCGGGCGATTTGGATGAAGTTTATGCAAACGCAGACAAGGCATTAAAACTTCTCGGTTGGAAGGCCGAAAGAAACATTGAAGAAATGTGTGAGGATTCCTGGCGTTGGCAAAAGAACAATCCTAACGGATACAACGGCTGATTAAAATAAAAGCAAATAAAGCAAGGTGTTTTGCAAAATTTATTAAACAACCGACGTGCAAAACACCTTGCCTGTCATATAAAATTTCCGCTTGTGGCGCAGCTGGATAACGCAGCAGATTCCGATTCTGAAGATCGGGGGTTCGAATCCCTTCAAGCGGGCCAAAATAAATATCCACCCGCGTAGCGGGTGGTATTTCATTTTCGGGCAAAGCCCTAAATGATACTGGCGACGCACAAGTGCGTTTTTTAATTGGCCTGCCAGCCATGCAATTGTTACTTATTACCCATAAATGGGTCCTGCGGGTCGAAGAGTGCTAATTGGTCACTTTCCTTGTCGTGCTTTAATTGATTTGCTATATATTCTTTTATCGCTTTTGTGTTTTTACCCGCAGTATCTACATAATATCCCTTACACCAAAATTCGCGGTTTCGGTATGCAAACTTCATATTACCCCTTTTTTGAAAAATTAGCAATGCACTTTTCCCCTTTAGATATCCCATGAATCCCGAAACGCTCATTTTGGGCGGGATTCGTACTAACATATGTATATGGTCAGACATACTTCTCCCTCTACTATTTCCACTCCCTTCCATTCACATAGTTTTCGTAATATTTCTCGTATCTCTAATCGTTTATCTTCGTAAAATACTTTTCGTCGGTACTTTGGAGTAAACACTATATGGTACTTGTAATCCCATTTTGTATGTGCTAAACTACTTGTAGTTATTTCTTCTTTTTTCATTTATAAATCCTCCATTTGTGTTTTTGATTTGACTGGCAGGTCTCTTCTATCTTAACACAAATGGAGAATTTTGTTCATCGGTTAACCTCTTTTGAACCACGCGACTATCGCGTGGTTTTCGTTATACAAGCAAATAACCGGAGAGTTTTAAACTCTCCGGTTGCATACAGACCGAAATTTTAAGTAAAAACACTGCTAAAAATTCAGTAACTTTGATTTTATGCTATTTATTTGCCTTGTCTATAAAACTTGTCATAATTTGCGGTTCTTTTTGAGGCAGACCGTATTTTTCTTTACCCAGCGCTATGCTTTTCATCAAAAATGTCATATTTTCGGCAAGTGTACGCATAGTCTGCAACCCCTCAAGGTCCTCTGCGGCATCTCCTACCTTTCTGCCGTGAACGCTGTTCCAATACTGACTTGATGCAACAGGCATACCCGAAATGGTAAAATATTTGTTAAGCTGGTCAAAAGTTGCCGAACATCCGCCGCGGCGCGCTACCGCAACCGACGCACCTACCTTCATTGTTTTATCAAATTTTGTACTGTAAAACAGTCTGTCAAGCAGCGATACCAAAGTGCCGTTTGCCGAAGCATAATAAACCGGACTTGCCACTACCAGACCGTCGCATTCATTAAATTCAGACGCCAATTCATTTACAATATCATCTATTGCGCATCTTGCGTTTTTGTAACAGTATCCGCAACCTATACAGCCGCGGATCTCTTTTGAACCTATTTGTACGGTTTTGACTTCAACATTGTTTTTTATAAAAACCTTTTCAAGTTCCGAAAGCGCCGTTGCCGTATTACCGCCGACTCTCGGACTGCCGTTAATCATTAAAACTTTCATATAAACAAACCCTTTCGTAAAAAATATATGTCGGGAGCAACGCTTTAATTATAACACCGCCGACATAAAATGTCACTAAAATTGTGGTTTTTTGTAAAACAAACGCTTTAAATTAAGTTGAATTTTTAATCTGTATGTGTTATAATGCAACAGTTTAATAACTATGAAAGCAAAGTGAAAATCAATGCGGGAGTTCAAAAAATCAATTATTACCGTAAAAGAATATACTTTTAAATCCTCAAAGTTGCTGATATGCAGTTTGTGTATAGGTGTCTTGTGCGGACTTTTGGGAACTGCTTTTTCAAAGTCGGTAAGTTTTGTCACCAACCTGCGCAGCGACTGTAAATGGTTGGTTTTGCTGTTGCCGATAGGCGGCTTGGTTTCTGTTGCAATTTATAAACTGTGCCGTGTCAGTGAATATGGCACAAATGATGTATTTGACAGTGCGAAAAGTGAAAAAAATTTACCGCTCGGTCTGATTCCTGCAATTTTTTCAGGCACAGTCATATCACATCTTTTCGGGGCATCTGCCGGCAGAGAAGGTGCCGCGCTTCAACTCGGCGGAGGCATTGCATCGTGTTTCGGCAAAATTATTAAAGCAAAAGAAAACCTGCGCCGCATACTTGTTATGTGCGGTATGTCTGCGCTGTTTTCAGCGTTGTTCGGCACACCTGTTGCAGCCTGCATATTCGTAATTGAAATTATTATGAATAAAATTTGCGCAGCCGCATTTTTGCCTATGTTTATATCAAGTGCTGCGGCGTATAAAATTTCAAAATTGCTCGGTGCCAAACATGAGCGTTTTGAATTCTCGGATATGCCGGTTCTTAATCTGACAGTTGCCCTTAAAACAGCAATAATAATATTTGCAGGCATAATTGTTGCATTTGTTTTTGTAACCGCAGTAAAAAAATTCAAGCAGTTGTTTGCAAAGTTTTTTAAAAACGATTACTTAAAAATTACAGTGGGCGGCGCTTTGATAACAATACTTACATATGCGGTAGGCGTAACAGATTATAACGGCGGCGGTATTGATGTGATAGATCGGATATTCAGCACGGGCAGTGTGCGATATGAAGCATTTGCGCTTAAAATACTATTTACCGCAGTTACAATTGCCGCAGGATACAAGGGCGGCGAAATTATACCGACACTTTTTATCGGTGCAACATACGGCGGCGCCCTGTCGCTGCTGTTGGGTATGCCTCCGGCTTTCGGGGCAGCCGTTGGTATTGCGGTTTTATTCTCGTGTGTTACAAAATGCCCCGTTGCAACCGTTTTTTTGTGTATAGAAATGCTTAATCTTGACACCGGAGGTGTTTTGCTTATAACCGCTGCGTCTGTTATTGCCTTTTTCTTTTCAAGATATAAAGGCATTTATAACAACACCGTCAATCTTGATTTAAAATCACTCGAAATATAAAATTTAAACCGCCTTAAAGGCGGTTTTTTTATTTACTTAAAGATTTACAGCAACAAAAATTCAATTTTTTGGGGCAAGATAACTTTGTGGTGAAAAAATATGAGTATAAGAACCGACCTGATTTCTGAGCAACGTGAACAAAATAATAAAAAAATAAAAGGCATTGAAACTTTTGATGAACAAATAGGCACCGCGTCCATATCAACAGTAAAGGTTCTGGAAAGCGAAGCCGAAGAAATTTTAGGCAAGCCTAAAGGGACTTACTGCACGGTCGAGTTTGAAAGGCTTGACCGTATTTGCGATACCGATGATTTAATAAAGGCCACAGTCAGAGCGCTTGAAATTCTGATACCCAAAAATTGGGGGAGCGCACTTGTTGTGGGTCTTGGCAATACCGATATAACGCCTGATGCACTGGGTCCGTTTACGGCAGACGGAGTGCTTGCGACAAGGCATTTAAGCGGCAGTTTAAAACGTACGCTCGGACTTGAAAATCTTAAAGAAGTGTCATGTATGGTACCCGGAGTGCTGGGTAAAACAGGTATCGAAACCTATGATATAATCGCCTGTACCGCAAAAAGGGTAAATCCGTCGGTAATAATAGCGATTGACGCACTGGCTGCACGCAGCCCACACAGACTGTGCCGCACAGTGCAATTGTCCGACAGCGGAATATGCCCCGGCGCCGGCGTAAATAACTGCCGCAGAGAATTAAGTTTTAAAACAGTCGGAGTTCCGGTAATAGCAGTCGGCATACCCACCGTTATTGACGCCGACGAGCTTTTTAAAAAAGAAAATATGAAAGAAAATATGATGGTAACTCCAAAAGAGATCGACCTGCTTGTAGAAAAATCCGCAGCGTTTTTGTCGCGTGCGCTTAATATATATTTACAGCCTTCGCTTGACATTTCGGTAATAGAAAGTTTGACATAAAAAATATACCGTCAACATAAATTTTAGAATAGATATATTCTGCTTTAAGGATGATGATTGACGGTATGAAAAATACCTCCTCTGTAATAAGATTTTGCACAGCGGCACTGTGCTGCGCGCTTGTATTATCATACGGCAGTTATAAAAGTCTGTTTAAAACGCAAAGCGGTATTAACGTCGCTGCACAGCAACAAACGATTGAATACAGCAGCAATACAAGTTCGGATGAACGACCTGCCGAAACCGAATCCGCGCCCGAAAGCAAAGATACGTCATCGACCGCAAGCGCCGAATCCGAAAGCACCAACGTGTCCGTAGCAGCGTCTGCCGACAAAACCGTGCAGGGTGCGGTAATCGATAAGTTTATTTCTCCGTACACGGCAAATACATCTTATAACAATATTTATTTAAAAAACAACACCGACCTTGACATCAACCTAAAAGAACTGGTAAAAAGCAAATTGGGGTATAAAATTGAAAAGGGCGGCGAACCGCAGGTGCTTATAGTGCATACGCACGCAACCGAAAGCTACCTTAAAGAAAACCGCGACTACTACACAAGCGATGACCTTACAAGAACTACCGACAATGATTACAATATGGTTGCGCTCGGTAAAATAGTCGCCGATAAACTCAACAGTGCCGGTATAAATACAATACACAGCACAACAGCGCATGATTATCCGTCATATAATGAAAGCTATAAACGCGCCGCGGAAACCATATGCAATTACGTGAAAAAATATCCCAGCATAAAGGTCGTAATAGACCTGCACCGCGATGCCATAGCGGCAAATGATACCGATAAGGTCAAAGTCACAACCGAAATTGACGGCAAAAAAGCGGCGCAAATAATGCTTGTTATGGGCTCTCAAAGCGGAAATGTAACAAATTTTCCGAATTGGAAGGAAAACTTAAAACTTGCCGTGCGTATACAGCAAACGGTAGAAGTTATGTATCCTACGCTTGCAAGGTCAATACACTTTATGTCAAAAAACTATAACGAGAGTCTTACAACGGGTTCTGTGTTAATAGAAATAGGCACCGACGGCAATACTATTGATGAGGCAAAATATTCGGCGGAGTTGCTTGCCAACGCACTTATAAGCCTGTTTAACACACTGTAAAAGAGGGATAAAAATGAAACGGAAAACTAAAACATACTTTCGCGTATTCTATATAAGTTTTGTCATAATAATGTGCCTTATGCTTGGCTGGATAGGCATTGCGACCGCTTATGAAAAAACCGTTCAAACGGCATATGGCGAATACCGTAACGCTGTTGAAATATCCAACGGAAAATTCCGCATTCTGGATTTTGTTATAAACTGAACATATATAAAAAACAGGTCGGGTGATTTTAAAAGTCACCTGACCTGTCAGCTTTCATTATTAAACTGTTATTCCCAGCTCATATCGTCGTATTCATCGCCGCCCGGTACGTCAATTCCTAAATTACGGCGTTTTTCAATATCATCATCGGGGTGCTCCTCATAATACGGATCTATTATGTGTTTCTTTATACTGTCAAACGTAAAGAACTGTATAAGCAAAAACTTAAAAGACGGAACAGTGATAATAAAAATCAGTATTTCCAATATCCATACACGCAGATCCGGAAAAACAAGTGCTATAAGTCCGTACAACAAATATACGGCCGTTATAAGTATCAGGCAGAGCAGATTTTTCCAAAACTTAATAAACACAAACTTAAAACTGTTTTTGTAAAGTGCTTTTAAGTTGAAATTAAAGGTAATCATAAGGGTATAAATGTAAAAATTCATTATTGCGAATATCATCGCCATGGACAAACTTATGCCAAAACCTATAAGACTGAATACACCCTTTGTTTCGGGGTGCATATATGAATTGTAGTAAACGTATACCGCAAACCCTATAATGGCTGTTATTATCGTGTTTATAATGCCCACAGCCACTGCCTGTTTAATATTTTTGCGTATTGTTTCAAAAAAGTCGCTCAACCCGAAAGAGTGTTTGTCGCGCGCAATGTTTCTTGTAATGTTGGTAATACCCGCATTTGACATACCGCGTGTGATAACAGGCAGACTTATAAGCGAGTACACAACATTGATTGTAATAAACTTCCAAAAATTGCGGAAAAAAGTTCCGAAAAACACGAAAAACGCTTTCTTTTTAGGTGCGTCTTTTCTTATACCTGGGCCCTCTTTTGAATAATCAAAAAAACCGAATAATTTTGCCATCTTACTTTTCTGCTTTCTTATATATTATTTTTTCAAAAACATTTATTTCTTTAAAGCCCAGCATGTACGCAACGCCTGCAATCAACGGAATTATAAATTGCAAAGCGAACAACAGTATCATTTGCCACACGCCGAGTTTTGATAAAGTATCCGCACTGCCGCTTATCCATATTATAATCGAATAATAATGACTGTTTAAAAACGCATACCAAACCGTGCGAAACTGCGGAGCAACACCGAGTGCAAGCACAAAAATAACGGCATATAACGCAAAAAACGGTATGTTGGCTGTAAGCCCGATCTTAAAGCCTTTTAATTTATCCTTTTTTATATGACCTATGCGCACAAGGTTTGAATCTTTAAATCCCTGTTTATAAACCGAACTGCTCGCAAACGAAAAAACAATTATAAGCGATAAAACCTGCGTTGTTACAAGAAAAACCGTTTTTTTGGATCCTGAAAGCGTCGAGCGGTTTTTATGCTCTATTATTTTATATCCCTGTTTTTCATACTCGGCCTTTTGGGTGTCGTCGCCGTCAGCATAATTGTGAGTATAAAGCAACTTTACTTCTTCATCCTGATTGGTATAACCGTAAGCGTCATAACCGGTATACTGTGTAAGAAGGGCGGTGCATATTACATTTATTGATATACACAAAAAAAAGCTAAGCACAGCCGCCACAATAATACTGCCCGACAGTTTCAAACCGCTTTTAAACGTATTTTCCATATTAAACCTCATATTCAAATAATATACTTTATATATTACAACAAATCAAATAAAAAAGCAAGCGACAACTGATTGCCGCCTGCTTTTTTAACAATATATTCACAGTATAATCGAAATTGCTACTCCGACACAAATAATTAAAACCGCAGCAGCGGCGCAAATTGCGACCCTGCGCTTATTTAATCTGCGCTTTCTTAAAGAAGTATATCCCCTGCCCGCCCTTTCATCAAGCCCTAATGTAAAATTTTTAATTGCGCGGTTTAAATTTTTTGCGCTTAAATTACCGCAAGACGGACTCACATAAAAAACTATTCTTTCAAACACTTTACTGCCCGTGTTGTTAACCTCTATAACGGTTTTATTTACGCCCTTTACCATACGGCTTTTCACCTCTTGAATTTTCTTAAAAATATTTTTGTCAACTATCAATAATTATATTCAAGTTAACATAAAAAAGTGGAAAACTCGGTGGAAAAGTTTAAAAACAGCCGTCTCAACGCTAAAAACTTATTAACAGCAGGTTACATTAAGCGATTATTTTGTTGCATTATGTAAATTAAAGTTTTCCTTCAAGAAGTGCTACCGCGCGCTCTACGGCGTCTGCCGAATTGCCCCAATCGCCGTTTTTAGCGTTTCGGTAATCGTACATCGAGCAATATTTATTAAGGTCGTCACCCAAAGATCTTACATATTCTGCAGTTATGCGTGTCAGATTTTCTTTAAAATCACTGTAATATTTAGACATAGATTTTTTATCTGCACCTCTTGCCAGATATTCAAAATGGTGCAGACAAAACTGCGGCTGTGCATTAAACATACGGCGAAAATCGCTTTCTTTTTCATAGCAGCGGTAAATTGTTTCTGTCATTCGCTCAATACCCCAATTAACCTTATCGCAAATAAAACAGCTGTCAATTACCTGTTTTGATTTGCTTGTCTTTTTATCAATTGAGTTGAACAGTTTTTTATCAAATATTTCAGACGATATTTCTTTAATATGCGTTTCAAGCATCAGTGCCAGTTGCAGTCTGCCACGGTGTGTTAACATTTTGTCGTAATGTTCGGGGCAAAAACCGGTTTTATTGGTTTGTATACGAACATCGGGCTCCATCATAGCATCACCCAATATATACGTAATCAAGTGTTCTTCAACCGTCTTTCGCATACGGCAAATCGGGCAGCCGTTCTGCTCCTCAAAGACCTCTGACACGGGTATAGTGCAAATATCATCGCGCATTTAAAACACCTCTGTTAAAATCTTATACCTTGCATTATATCACAAAAGCAGTATAATTGTAAACAGAGGTGCAAATATGAACTATATAAAATTTGACAGAGATAAAATTTATTTAAAAAATGCCGCAAATTTTAACCTTGCGCAAACTCTTGACTGCGGTCAGGCATTCAGATGGCGACAAAATGAAAACGGCGTCTGGAGCGGCATTGTTGCCGACAAATGTATTGAACTTTATGAGGATAACGGAGATATTATTATAACCGGTTCAACCGAAAACGATTTTAAATCGCTGTGGAAAAACTATTTTGACCTTGACCGCGATTATGAAAACATTATAAGAGCCGTGAGCGCAGATAAAAAGGTAAAAGCTGCTGCAGAATTCAGCAGCGGTATAAGAATACTTAATCAAGACCCGTGGGAAGCGCTATGCTCCTTTATCATATCGCAAAACAATAATATTCCGCGTATAAAAGGCATAATCGAAAGGCTTTGCGAAAACTTCGGTCAAAAGATTGCCGACAGATATACTTTTCCCTCGGCAGAAGTGCTTGCACCGCTTTCTCCTGATGATCTGGCGCCTATACGTTCGGGATTCAGGGCAAAGTATATAATAGATGCGGCAACGAAGGTCGCTTCCGGTGAAATTTTACTTGAAAATTTAAAAACAACCGATTTTAATACCGCTCGCGAAAAACTTATGACAATAAAGGGCGTAGGTCCAAAAGTTGCGGACTGTGTTTTGCTTTTCGGTCTCGGTCATATTGAAGCGTTTCCGCAAGATGTTTGGATAAAACGTGCTATGGCGCAAATGTTTGAGGGTGAACTGCCGCAATGCGCTGTCCCCTATGCCGGAATTGTTCAACAATATATTTTTTACTACATAAGAAACAACCGGCAATTATAAAAAAATCGTCTGCTTTTTAAGCAGACGATTTTAAATTATACAGCATATTATTTTGCATAGTCAACCGCGCGGCTTTCGCGTATAATGTTAACCTTTACCTGACCCGGATATTCGAGTTCATCTTCAATCTTTTTGACAATATCGTGTGCCATAATTACCATTTGGTCATCACTTACGGCATCGGGTTTGACAATTATACGTACTTCGCGGCCTGCCTGAATAGCATAAGAATCTTCAACACCGTTAAAGGAATTGGCGATTTCCTCCAATTTTTCGAGTCGTTTAATATAATTCTCAATGTTTTCTCTGCGCGCTCCGGGTCTTGCCGCCGATATGGCGTCTGCCGCCTGAACTATGCACGCAATAACGGTTTTTGCCTCAACATCGCCGTGATGTGCATGAATTGCGTTAACAACAATATCGTTTTCACGGTATTTTTTCGCAACCTCAACACCGAGCTGAATGTGTGAACCTTCCTGCTCGTGGTCAATAGCCTTGCCTATATCGTGTAACAGACCGGCACGCTTTGCAAGCGATACGTCCGCACCGAGTTCGGCGGCAATAAGACCCGAAAGATAACAAACTTCAAGCGAATGATTAAGAACATTCTGACCGTAACTTGTACGGAAATGCAGTCTGCCGAGCAACTTAACAAGTTCGGGGTGTATATTATGAACGCCCGAATCTATAACCGCACGCTCGCCCTGCTGTTTGATTATTGCGTCAACTTCGGCTGTTGCCTTTGCAACAGTTTCTTCAATTCTTGCGGGATGTATACGGCCGTCAACAATAAGTTTTTCAAGCGTAACCCTTGCTATTTCACGGCGGATAGGTTCAAAACTTGAAACGGTTATCGCCTCGGGTGTATCG
>CAKSDJ010000029.1 GCA_934445015.1 uncultured Eubacteriales bacterium
ATATTGGTGAGTTCGCCGTTTTGGAATACCGAGATATTCTCAAATCTGCTGCCGTTTTTTAAGATCCCCTCATCGGTTAGGAGACTGTTGATGCCGTCGAGCCACTCCTGCGGATCGCCGCCGCAGCCTTGCAAAATAAGCCCTTCCGCACCGTTCATCCGGCGTAATTCCTCTGTTTTTACGGTTTTTATGCTCATATCACATTCCTCCCATGGTTTGCCCCTGTTCAAATTCTCCGTTCATATATTCTGCAAGCGTAAGGTCTTCACCCAAAAAGTTCGGCTCGGTGTCTTCATCCAGTGGAATATATCCGTTTTCTCCGAGTTCCAACAGTTCATCCGTAATAATGCTCCCGCCGTGGTTCACCGTAACCCTTGTTTCGACCGAGCAAAAACGATCACCATCATCGCTGTGGCGCAGGTCATAGCAATACAGCCCTTCCGGAATATCCTTCGGTGTGATGCGTTCGTTGGAAAACAGCGCGGGGTTGCCGAATATTTCGATCAATTGGTAGCTTTCGTTTTCTATACTGATATAGTCCGTTCCGGTGCTGTTTTTTGCCATACCGAGCTCCAACGGGTCATAATCCCATACCTCAAATGCAAAGTCCATTGCGCGGATTCCTTCGGGAATATATTCATCGGTCATTTCACCACCGAAATAGCAGCGCTCTCCGCAGTTTGCTCCGATATCTTCATCAGCCCAAAGGTGCCGAAATGCGATATTCGGAAACATTTTCGACAGACGCTGCAGGATCGGATGCGGTCCTGCCCATGCGGTTTGGAAGGTCAGTGCGTCGGCGCTGCCGTAATCCGTATCCGGCTCATAGCCGTGGGCATTCCACTTGGTTCCCCAATTCTGAATACACCACTCGTACCATGTGGGCGCACCGTACTGCCGGATATTGTTCCATGCGGTTTTTCCGAGCTCCCATTCGTCACACTTAATATCTGTCCTTTGACGAAGAAAGGCGCTTTCGCTCTCGATCGGGATGCTTTCAAGTGCTTTCTTCGCATCCTCTGCCGGGCGTCCGAAGGTGTATACTTCGATAAAATCCCGATAGGCCTTCAGCCCTCGGTCGGTTCTGCTGCCCGCCTCGATATGCAGGCTTTCCGGCATAGGGATGATCTTATTAAAATCGATCGTACCTATACCGTATTCATCGTTTTTTATTGATTCCAGCATAGCCTTGATCTGCCGGGTGTCACCGCTGAATTCAATATGATTTTCTACATGATTTGGCATAGCTTTTTCACTCCTTGATGATCTGATATTTTTCATTTACTGCCTTGAGACGGGAGAGGATATCCACCAGCACCGGCACCATGATGCTGTTGCCTGCCAACTTATACAGCTTGCTGTCGGACAGGCCGAGTTCGTTCTTTAGCTTAAAAAACTGCTCGTCCGAAAATCCCATAAGCCGGAAGCACTCCTGCGGGTGTAACTTCCGAATCCAGCCGTTGTGAAGAATGCCGTGGCGGTCTACCACGGTAAGGCAATATGACGGAGCGCCGTTGGGACGAAAGCGCGGGCCGTTCTGCCGGATGGTTTCCCGGTCGGGGTTGATGACCGGATATACGCCGTCGTACTCAAAGAACACGGCGGAATGTTCGCCCTTGTGGTGGCTCATTCCCGAATCCTGTCGGGCGGTAATACACCGCGCCGTATCGGTAAATTTAGAATTTTCATTGTAATCCACCAGATACAGCCCAGTCTTTCCGCCGAAGCCGCCGCAGGAGGCCGTCTGTGTTATGGCTGCTCCGCCTGCGTCGTAGACTCGCTTTCCCTGAGGCTGATGATCTGTGAGTTCGGAAAGAGCTTTTCCGCCTTTTCTCTCGATAGGTAGTATTTCTCCGGCACATCGTGGATCAAGATATCCGACAAGGAACACGCGCTTTCGGCTTTGGGGAAGGTAAGCCGCGCCGTCAATACATTGCCATTCGCACAGATACCCCAATCGAGATAACTCACTGAGGATCGCGGTAAAAACCCGGCCTTCGCTAATCGTACGGATCGGGGGTACATTCTCAAACACGAAATATGCAGGGTGTTTCGCTGCAAGTATTCGGGAAAGCTCAAAGAAGAGAGTTCCGCGTGGATCGTCGAAAGCCCTTCTTGCTCCGGCAGCGCTGAAGGCGACGCACGGGAAACCTCCGACAAGAAGGTCGAAATCAGGGATTTCATCGGTGTTGACTGCTCTTGCGTCATTACAAAAATATTCTCCTTTCATTTGGTATAAGGTTCGGTAAGCTGCGACGGCGGTGGGATCGTTGTCGCAGTAACCTATAAATGAAAAGCCGCCGATCTGCTTGGCGGCGGTGCGGAATGCACTCATTCCGCAAAACATATCCAAAACTCTGATCGGCATATTTTATCCGACCGTTGCCTGTTTATTTTTTGTTTCACCTCACATTCCCATAACGGGGCCGTTATCCTCGTCCATATCTTCGTTTTGCTCCTCGGCAAGCTCTTCTTCGGTGAGCTTGCGGAAGGAGTCTTCGCCGGGGATGATACCGAGTTGTCTGCCGTTGTCGAAAGCACAGTGAAGGGCGCACATATCGTCCACATACTTTACCGTGCCGCGCATATTGTCCTCAACGGGGCGGGGATCATCGCCCATGTGCAGCAGCAAAATTCTCGTGCCTTCGGGATACATTTCTCTGTACCTCTGTGCCTGTCTGTACAGGCGGTCATATTCATTCATACTGTTTACCTCTGTATTTTCGTTATAATTTCATTTCGTAATATTCGTACGGCGATTGTAAAAAGGAGAAGTCGACATCCTCGATATTGTCACAGTGGTCGGCAAGGAAGTTTTCATCCCTTTCCATGCGCATCATCAGATAGGCGACTTCTTCGGGTGTCGCCGTTACGATTTCCTCGCCGCCGTACAAATAGGCTTCGGCGTGTACGCTGACTTCGGTTTCGGTATCGATATTTTCTATAAAATTATCAAACGCTGTCCAGCCCACAAGGTCATCGCATTCCCTCGGTATTCCTCCGACCGTAAATTCAATTTCTTCATCGCCTGCGGTTACGGTGACCGCAGAAAAAAGCAAGGCCATATATTACATTCCTCCAATCTGTATACTAAAATTTTGTAGTTGCCCATTGATTTCATCCCTTCGTATTTTGATTTTTTTGCAACAAAAAAAGGGCAGACTCTACGAGGATTATCTCGTAAAATCTGCCCTTAAATTGTGTATTAAATTGTGTGGTTCGGTTCAAATCCCTCCTAACGCTGTTTTTGGGGTGGAGGTATCTTTTTATCCCAAGTGATTTTTAGACACGAAAAAACCCACCAAACCGTGATGGTTAGTGGGTTTCTGCGGTAGGTATCTTTTTTGCACCTACAATATGGTTGCGGGGGAAGGACTTGAACCAACGACCTTCGGGTTATGAGCCCGACGAGCTACCAACTGCTCCACCCCGCGATATATTTTTTTACCGCTTGAATATTATACTACATTAACTATTATATTGCAAGTCTTTTTTAAATATTATTTTTATTTTTTTAAAAAGCAAAAAGGGTGGGCTTTAAAAAAGCCGCACCCAATTATAATTAAAGCAATTCTATGCCGGCCAAGGAACACTTTTTAAGCTCTTCTTCAGGCCATACCGATGCGTGCACTTCGCCGATGTGTGCTTTTTGCAGCAGTTGCATACAAAGCCTTGACTGGCCTATGCCGCCGCCTATTGTAAGCGGAAGTTCACCGTTTATAAGCGCTTTATGGAAGGGCAGCTCCAATCTGTCAAGCACGCCTTCTTCGGCTAACTGGCTGATAAGCGAATCTTTGTCAACGCGTATGCCCATTGACGAGATTTCAAGTGCCTTATCCAAAATTTTATTGTAAGCAATAATGTCGCCGTTCAGCGCCCAATCGTCATAGTCGGGGGCTCTGCCGTCGTGCTTTTCACCGTTTTTGAGTCTGCCGCCTATCTGCATAACAAATACGGCACCCAACTCTTTTGCAATAGCGTCTTCGCGCTCTTTTGCGCTTTTATCGGGATATTTTTCGAGCAGTTCGCTTGTTGTAATAAACTGAATTTCGCGCGGCAAATAATTTTCAAGCACCGGATATTTGCGTTCAATATAATCGGCAGTAGAAACAATTGCGGCATAAATACGCTTTACCGTGCTTTGCAAAAACTCTGCCGTGCGGTCCTCGCGGGATATAACTTTTTCCCAATCCCACTGGTCTACATAAAGCGAGTGAACATTGTCGCACAGTTCATCGCGCCTTATTGCGTTCATATCGGTATAAAGTCCGGTGTGCATTTTAAATCCGTATTTTGCAAGCGCCATACGTTTCCACTTTGCAAGCGAATGTACAACCTCAACAACTTCACCGGTCTGCAGAATATCAAATGAAACGGGGCGTTCAACACCGTTGAGGTCATCGTTAATACCGCTGTTTTTTTTGACAAACAAAGGTGCCGATACACGGCTTAAGTTAAGAGCGTCGCAAAGATTTTCCTCAAACTTGTGACGCAGCGAGCGTATTACATCCTGTGTTTCAAGAACGTTGAGTTTTGATTTATATTTTTCCATAAAAGCACCTCTATCAAGAAATATTTCCTACCGTGCGTGGGTAGAGTATAACGTCACGGATATTCTGAACGCCGGTTACGTACATAATAATTCTTTCAAGTCCCAGACCAAAGCCGCTGTGCGGAACCGAACCGAACTTACGCAGCGAAATGTAATCTTTATAATCGTCAAGATTCATACCGCGTGTGTTCATTGCTTCGAGCAATTTGTCAAGGTCGGCTTCACGTTCGCTGCAACCTATAATTTCGCCGACCGTCGGAACCAGCAGATCTGTTGCGGCAACGGTTTTGCCATCGGGATTTTGTTTCATATAAAATGATTTTATCTCTTTCGGATAATCCGTAAGAAATACAGGACGTTTGCAAATTTCTTCCGCTATATAACGCTCATGTTCGGTCATAAGGTCGCAACCCCACTCAACCGGATACTGAAACTCCTTGCCGCTTGATTTTAATGCCTCTATTGCTTCGGTGTAGGTCATAACGGCAAAGTCATGGCTTACCACGTTTTGCAATTTTTCAATAAGCCCCTTTTCAAAATGAGCATCAAAAAATTTGAGTTCGGGCATACATTTTTCAAGCACGGTGTTTATTATGTGTTTTATAAGTTCTTCGGCAATCTCTATAATGTCGGGCAGTTCGGCAAAGGCAACTTCGGGTTCAACGTGCCAGAACTCGGCAACGTGACGCGGAGTGTTGCTTTTTTCTGCCCTGAATGACGGACCGAACGTATAAATTTTTCCCATTGCCATTGCGGCGACTTCGCCCTCAAGCTGACCCGAAACCGAAAGCGCAGCGCGTCTGCCGAAAAAGTCGGCTGCATCGTATTCCTCTTCGGTTTTGTATTCGTTGCTGTAGCCTATGGTTGTAACTTTAAACATTTCACCTGCGCCTTCGCAGTCGCTTGCGGTAATAAGCGGAGTATGAATATACGTGTAGTGGCGCGCCTGAAAAAATTCGTGTATACACGCCGACACCGTAGAACGCACCCTAAGCACGGCATTGAATGTGTTGGTGCGGACTCTGAGCGCCGGTATTGTGCGCAGATATTCAAGGGTGTGACGCTTTTTTTGAAGCGGATATTCCGGAGGACAGGTGCCGAGCACTGTGATTTTTTCGGCGTTTATTTCAACCGAATCCGCTGCAACAACCGATTTTACAACCGTGCCTTCAACTTTAACCGACGTGCCGAGTTTCATATATTCGGAAATGTCCGTGATTGCCGACTTGTCAATTACTATTTGCAGGTGTTTAAGCGAGGTGCCGTCGTTCAGTTCCAAAAATGCCATATTTTTAGAATCACGCGATGTGCGGACCCAGCCGCAAACAGTAACCGGTTTGCCTATCAAATCGGCGTTGTTCATAACATCAATAATATCAATGTGTTTCATAATTTATCACTCCGTAAATAATTTACTCAAAAATAATAAACGCTATTCGCCCACTGAAAAATCAGGGACGAATAGCGTAAAACTACTCGCGGTGCCACCCATATTACCGTAAAATACAGTCACTCACAGCAAAATACTGTTATCGGCTTTAACGAGCCGCACACGGCGCCCCTACTAAGCAAAATGCCTTTGGGTTTGCAACTCCGAAGTGTTCTTCACGGTATGCGTATGGCGGCGTTTACACTGTCTGCCGCTCACTGGGCACCGTTTATACCGATACTTTTCTTCATCATAGTTTTTGAAATATGGTAAAAGTATATCACCTAAAATAAATTTTGTCAAGAAATTATTAGTCGGTTACCGTAATAACCATATTGTCGGTTATATCCGATGTGGGTATAAATACTCTAGGTGTGTTCATAAGCGAGTCAAAGGTTCCGCTTACAGGTTTGCCGTTTATTTCAAATGTGCGGTTACCTGTGTTTTTGTTTATGTATTTAAGCGTAACGGGATGTCCTTTAACGTTTACGTTTATTGAAGCGTCTGTTGTGGGCATTACAGCGGCGGTTTGTATAACAAGGCCGTCAAGATTCGGGCATATACCGAATCCGTATTTAACAATATTTTTGATAAATACCGTGCCGCTGCCGGTGTACCAGTCAAAGAACGACTGACCGTCTATACACCAATCCTCGTTTCTGAAATATGAGTTCGGCATTACAAACGGTGATTTTGTGCAGTTTTTGTGCGACAAAACGGTGCCGAGCTCAAACTGGCGCCACGCCTCTTTGCTTTCGCCCATAATAAACAGCGCCGCTACGGCAAACATAGTCGCGTGAACATAGGTTCCGGCGTTTTCATAAGTGCCGGGAGTTATGTTGGCAATACGGCCTACATATTTGAACATATCAAGCGGAAACGCTTTGTCAAACGTCATAATTCCGTATTTTGAATCAAGACACTTAAATGAGTTCATAATGCTTTGCTTCATTGAGGGGTCGTTTCTTATCATATCCGAAATTGCCCAGAAAGAGTTAGCCGTGCAGCTTACGCGCGCATTGCCGTCGGGGTCGTGCCAGGAACCGATTTTGTACGATAAATTGTCACCCCAGCCGTGTATAACCCTGCGCTCACCGCCGCTGTTTGTGTCAACGGCGTATTCTGAAAGACCGCTTTTAAGCCCGTCGGATATTTTTTTATACTCATTTATCTTTTCGGTGTACTTGCCGGTATGCTCTAATATTTCACACATCTCACGGCAGTTTTGATAAAGCTGAAGCGATGCCATAACACTGCAGCCAGTACCGTATTCGCGTGATTTATCGGTGGTTTTTCCGAGTCCGTCAAGCGCGTCGTTCCAGTCGCCGAAAAGCGAGTGCAGGCAGCCGGTTTTTTCATCAACGTTGCTGCACAAAAAGTCGGCGATTTTAACAATATGGTCAAGCACAGTGTCAACGGTTTTGCTTTTTGCAATAACCGCGGTATTGTTTTCGTTTGCTGCAAAGTATCCGCATTTTTCATCAAGAACAGACCAATCATCTGTAAAAGACAGGTATGTGTATAGTGTGGAGATTATCCAAACGCCCTGATCGATAAATTTGCGAAGGTCAAACGGCGGAATACCGTTCGGGTCATCCGATACGGAATACTGACGCGGCGGTCTGCCCTCTTCAAGTATGTAGTTAAGCGCCGTTACAAACTGGCGGCGGCTTTCGGCAGGTTGCCAGATAAGCGACGATTCGAGCTGCTGCATAACGTCGCGCACACCCATAAACGCGCCTGCATAGTTTTTGCCCAGCGCGCAAAGTGATACCTGCTTTTGAATATTACGGACAAATTTGTTTAAAACTTTTGGATTGAGTTTGCCGTTGTAGTCGGCAAAATTTGTTTTCATATTATCAAATTTTGCGTACTCGGCGTCATTGTCAGCCTGGAGTTCGGCGTCAATCTTTTCAAATTCGGGTTTAACGGTGTAAAAAGATTCAAGTTCTTTGAGCGAGTGTCTGTAGACCATTTCATACTCGCGGCGAACGCTTTCGCCTGATTCAAGGGTATAATGCGCGCAATCGGCACAAACGGGTGTTCCGATAGAGTTTGCCGCTTTATACTGATGCTTGAATTCACCGTTTTTAAGGCAGTCGGCATTGTTCATAAGTCTGCCTGATTTTCCTAAAACATCATTTTTGTTTGTTGTAATATATTCTTTATCGGGCTGTTTGCCTAAAGCGTCACGTGATACGACCATGCAGTCCTCATAAGATCTCAACATAAAGTTGCCGTTATCCAGAACCTTTGAAAAACGGTTCATTACGTCATAATTGCCGCCCGTATTTCTGTAAAAAAGCCATGCGTCAAAATTTGAAAGCATATAAAAACTTTGCTGGCTTTCACTTTTGTTTATTGCAGTGTATGCAAAGTGTATGTGCTTGTCGCGGCTTACGTGAACCCTTACAGCAAAAGTAACGTCTTTTGTGTCGGTTATGTAGTAAGCATATCTGAAAGAATAAACCACATATCTTTTTACCGTGTCCGGTTCAAAAAGCTGGCGGTCGCAATCAAGTACCGAAACGGGGAAAAAACCGCCGTTTTCGTTTTTTATGCCGCCTATAAATGATATATTGGCGTCTTCCGAAAAAACAAGTTCTTTAAAAATTGTAAAGGTCGATTCGTATGCGTCGATGTGACCGTTGCTTCTTGCCCACAGAACAAGACCGTCGGCATCGTACGGAAAGCGCGATACGCCTGTTTCGCGTTCGCAACAAAGAATATCTCTTTCATTTAAATAAAAAGTGTTTTGCGGTAACGAGTTATCGTCTGTAGCCTTAAAACTGTTTATTTGTTCAAGCAGATTTTTGAGTTGGCTTTCAAGATTCATAAACACACTGCCTTTCGGTTGAATATATTTACAAACACTTTAACACATAAAATCATAAATTTCAAGAGAATTTACGGTTTACAAACATATTTTTTTATAGTATAATTCACTGTAAGAAATTTACATACCGAAAGGGTTGATCTATGTGGTTTTGACAAAAGACAGAACAGCGTTTTTTAACATATTTGTAAACGAGTCGGATTTTGAAAACTCCGATTCTCCGGTGTGGTTCGCCGCGACGCAATTCAGGTATTATATTTCAAGGGTCACGGTTGCTCCGTTTGAAATCTGCGTCAGCGACAAAAATAAAACCGAAGGTATATATATAGAGTTTGACAAAACTTCGGGTGATGATGAATTTTCGGTTACGGCTAAAGGCAATAAACTTTGCATAAAAGGCGGAAAACGCGGTGTGATTTACGGCGTATTTGACTTTTTTGAAAGCATAGGTTGCAGATTTTTTACCCCTGAGTGTGAAAAAATACCCACAATATTAAATCTTGAAATACCGGATATAAATAAAACCGAAAAACCTGTTTTTGAATACCGCGAGACAGATTACGCCAATACAACGGGCAAAACGCCTAAATATGCCGCCGCGTGCAGAGTTAACGGTTCTTCAAACAGTTTGCCCGAAAACTTGGGCGGAAACATTAAATACGCCCTTTTTGCCCATAGTTTTGCCGTACTTGTACCGCCGGACGAGTATTTTGAAAAACATCCCGAATATTACGGACTTTTGAACGGCAAAAGAACCGCGGGCGACAACGTTGAATGGCAGCTTTGCCTCAGCAACCCCGATATTGTAGATATAGCGGCAGACAAAATAAGAGAGATTTTAAAGGCAAATCCCGATAAAAAATTAGTTTCAATCTCGCAGAACGATAATCTGAATCGCTGTCAGTGCGAAAAATGCCGCAAAACAGACGAGGAGGAGGGTTCGCCCGTAGGCGCAATTATAAGATTTGTCAATAAGATAGCCGAAAAGTTAGAACCCGAATTCCCCGATGTTTTATTTGATCTGTTGGCATACAGTTATTCACGCCCCGCATCTCATCTTACAAAGGTAAGACATAATGTTTGCGTGCGCCTGTGTGCAAGCCGTACCTGCTTTGCACACCCTTATGAAAAATGTACCGACCGTTCGCACGCCACCGAGCGTTCCGATGGCAAATCAACAATATTTATTGAAGACCTGATTGAGTGGAGCAAAATCTGCGAAAGGCTCTATGTTTGGGATTACACATCAAACTTTCCGCTTTATTTAATGCCTTTTCCGAATTGGAGGGTATTAAAACCGAACCTGCAAACGCTTGCAAAAAATAATGTCAAAGGCGTTTTTGAGGAGGCAAACCGTGCCGAAAACGGCGGAACCGATTTTAATGAACTGCGCAACTATTTGCTTTGTAAACTTATGTGGAACCCCGATTGCGATGCAGATACCCACCGCAAAGAGTTTATGGAGTATTATTACGGTGCGGCTGCTCCGTTTTTGAACGAGTATCTTGATATGCAAAGCGATTTTGTTGAAAAAGAGGATTACCATCTTTACATACAGGATATTCAGCGACCGGGTTATCTAAGCAATGAAATGCTTGAAAAATATAACGCTTTGTTTGATAAAGCCGAAGCGGCAGTTGCAAAAGACGGAATAAAACTCGCCCGCGTTGCAAAGGCGCGCCTTTCGGTTCGTTTTGCCGACGTGTATTGGAATGAGATAATCGATAAAGGCTTCGACGCCGAGAAAATCAATGATTTTTTCACCGACTTGCGCGCGCATAATATTTCACGGCTTGACGAGTGGTGCAACATTGAGGGCACTTATTACGGTTGGGTCAAGGGGTGGAACCGCGGTGTATACGTCCATTCACCGTTTCGCTGGCAGCCTGAAAGCCTGCTGTAAAAACTTCTTGACTTAAACACAATGTCTTGGTATAATACACTTGTGTATAATGATTAAATTTTGCAACTAAATTTCGGAGGAGTATTGTCTTTATGGACAGCAGCGACAGTAGCGACGATAATTGCGACTCTTGCTTTTATATCAATATAAACCGGCGTACCTGTACTCTTTAAGAGAACGGGTATGCCTTTTTGCGTTCAAATTCAATGAAACAATAAATTATTTTAACTTGAGGTGTTATTAAACAAAATGACAAGGTACATCATCATAATGGTTATATGCCTGTTGTGTTCGGCATATTTTTCCGCAACAGAAACGGCTTTTTCGTGTGCAAACAAAACACGGCTCCGCGCTCTTGCCGAAAAGGGCAACAAAAAGGCGGAACTTGCGGTAAATCTTGCCGATAAATATGATAATCTTATTTCTACAATACTTATAGGCAACAATATTGTAAATACGCTTTTGGCGTCGGTGGCAACATTGCTTTTTGTAGAAAAATTAAAACTTGCAAGCGGTGCGGCTGTTTCTACGGCGGTTGCAACCGTGGCGGTTCTGATCTTCGGTGAAATCACACCCAAAAGCATTGCCAACGATTTCCCCGAAAGATTTGCAATGTTTTCGGCACCGTTTATAAAGGTATTAATATTTTTATTTATGCCGCTTAACTTTTTGTTTTCTGCGTGGAAAAAATTAGTAGGCAGATTGTTTAAATCCGAGGAATCCGATAACCTCGCGCAGGAAGAACTGCTTATGATGGTTGAAGAAGCCGAACAGGACGGCGATATCGATACCGATGAGTGTGACCTGCTTCGCAATGCAATTGAATTTTCAGAGTTAAAGGCAGAAGACATTTTAACACACCGCGTCGACATTGAGGCGTTGCCTGTTGATTCGGCTAAAAAAGAGATTGCCCAAAAATTTGCCGAAACGCGTTTTTCACGCATACCTATATATGAGGACAATATTGACAATATAATAGGTGTAATACATCAAAAAGATTTTTACGTAGGCAGCGGCATTACAACCGCGAATATAAAAGATATTATTTCGCCGGTGCTTTTTGTGCATCAGTCCGAAAACGTAGACGACCTGCTTAAAAAACTCCAAAGGGAAAAATCGCATATGGCGGTAGTTGTTGATGAATATGGCGGCACGCTCGGTATTGTCACTATGGAGGATATTCTTGAAGAACTTGTAGGCGAAATTTGGGACGAACACGATGAAGTAGTCGAGGAGTTCAAAGAACTGGACGAAAACACATTTATAATCGACTGCAATATGAATTTGGATGATTTTTGCGAAGAATTCGACATTAAAACCGAGTCGGACAGCGTGTCGGTAGGCGGCTGGGTCGCAGAGCAGTTAGGTAATATACCCAACGTTAACGACAGTTTCACCTATGAAAATCTTAATATAACAGTTACCGAAACCGATTCGCACCGTGCGTCTATGATTAAAATAGAAAAAACAAACGCTCCCTCGGAGGAGGAAAAATAAAATGAAAAATAAAAAGCCTACCGAAACAGAGCAGGACAAGATCCAACTTTCATTGCCGCTTAATAAAAAGTTGCTGAAATATGTTTTTGCAATAACGTTTATTGTAGCAATGTTTTATGTTTTGGTTACACAGCCGCAAAAGATAACGTCATTTTTTTCTTCGCTGATATCCTTGCTTTCACCTTTTATATGGGGATTTTGTCTGGCTTATGTTGTCAATCTGCTTTTAAGACCTCTTGAGCGCGGCTGGAACTTTATCTGGCACAAACTCAAGAAAAAAAATATTGTAAATAAAATAAGACGTCCCATTTGCATAGCGCTAAGTTTTATCATAGTCTTGGGCGCGCTGTTTGCAATAGTGTTTATGATCATACCTACCCTTGAGGAAACTGTTGTCGGCTTTGTGGGCAAATTACCTCAGTATGTTAAAACATTAGGCCTGTGGTATGAAAAAACAGTCGAATTTTTTGCAAAATATAATTTTGAATTGCCTGAGATAAATCTTGACGTTGACAAAATAGGCGAAATTATAAATAACGTCATAACAAACTACGGAAACAGTATGCTTGATACAACGGTTACCGTAACAACATCAATTGTTTCCGCTATTGTCAACGTTGTTTTAGGTGTGGTATTTGCAATTTATCTTCTTGCCCAAAAAGAAAACCTGATAAGGCAAACAAACAAGGTTGTGCATACAATATTCAAATCCGAAGTCGCCGACAGGCTCGAACGTCTGGCAAAACTTGTACACAGCGTTTTCACAAAGTTTGTAACAGGTCAGTTGACCGAAGCGGTTATTATTGCTGTTCTTTGCTTTATAGGTATGCTTATTTTCCGTATGCCCTACGCAGGAATGGTTTCGGTCCTGATAGGATTTACAGCCCTTATACCTATGTTCGGTGCATTTATAGGCACGGCGATAGGCGCATTTTTGATACTGTTTGAAAGCCCCGTTAAGGCAATATGGTTTGTTGTGTTCATAATTATACTCCAACAGCTTGAAAACAACCTTATTTATCCTAAAGTTGTGGGTAAATCGGTGGGCCTGCCCGGTATTTGGGTGCTTTGCGCGGTTACAATAGGCGGCAGTGCTTTCGGAATTTTGGGTATGCTGTTCAGCGTGCCGATATGTTCCGTAATGTATGTTTTGTTTAAAAACTACATAAACAGAAAAAACGGAACGGTCAATTCCGATACCGCAGCCGGTGATGTTGCAGTTAACGAGTCGGTCGATTCGGATATTGAATCCGAAAACGATTAACAAAATTAAATTTATACGCATAAAAAATGCGGCGTAAACACCGCAAGAGTTAAATATCTGTTTTGCTCTGATAGTAAAAACCTCTGCTTAAAAGGCAGAGGTTTTAATTTTATTCCCAATATTTGCGGTCAAGACTTCTGAACCGCAGGGCAGTACCTATGTCGTCTTTCTGAATTTTTTCATTGCCTTTGAGGTCGGCAACGGTACGGGCAACTTTGAGTATTCTGTCGTATGCACGCGCCGAAAGTCCGAGTGCGTCAAAACTGCGGCTCAGATATGCAGACGCATCATCGGTCATAACACAGTGTTTTCTTAAAAGCGACGGTGTAAGATGCGCATTGCAGGTAATTCCGGTGCCACGGTAGCGTTCAACCTGTATTTGCCTTGCGCGGTTAACACGTTCTCTTATCTGGGCAGAGGTTTCGGTAGGCATTTTGTCAGACAGCGATTTGTAGTCAACCGGCGGTACCTCGATATGCAGGTCAAGACGGTCAAGCAAGGGCCCCGAAATTCTGTTTAAATATTTATGCACCGCGTTTTGCGAGCAGGTGCATGGTTTGCTTGGGTGACCGTAATATCCGCAGGGGCAGGGGTTCATTGCCGCAACCAAAAGTATTGAACTCGGATATGTAACAGTGCCCGAAACTCGCGATACCGTTACGGTGCCGTCTTCAAGCGGCTGGCGCAGAGTTTCCATAGCGTCACGCTTAAATTCGGGCAGTTCGTCCAAAAAAAGCACGCCGTTGTGCGCTAATGAAATCTCACCCGGTTTCGGCACTGTGCCACCGCCCGCAAGACCTACGGATGATATTGTGTGGTGCGGTGAGCGAAACGGTCTTACGGTAATTATCGGATTGTTTTTATCAATCAGCCCTGCAACCGAATGTATTTTTGTAGTTTCAATCGATTCTTCAAATGTCATCGGCGGAAGTATGGTAGGCAACCGCTTTGCAAGCATACTTTTACCCGAACCGGGCGGTCCTATCATAAGTATGTTGTGATTGCCGGCGGCAGCAACCTCAAGGGCTTTTTTTGCGGTTATCTGCCCCTTGACTTCGCAAAAATCAAGCGTGCTTTTAAGACAAGAGTTCATCGCCTGCGGTTTTGAGGGCGTAAGTGTGTCAAATCCCGTCAAATGGTCTGTAATTTGTTTGATGTTCGAAATGCCGTATACGTTTATGCCTTCAACGGTTGCGCCTTCGGCAGCATTGTCGGCAGGCAAAAACAAATTATTTATTCCGTTTTGTTTTGCTGTTATCGCCATGGCAAGCACGCCGTTTACGCTGCGCACCTGACCGTCAAGCGAAACTTCACCTAAAAATGCACAATCTGCGGTGTCGGCACTAAGTTGACCCGATGCCGTAAGTATTGCTATAAGTATCGGCAAGTCGTATACCGCACCCTCTTTTTTCTTGTCGGCCGGGGCAAGATTTACTGTTATTCTGCCTGTAGGAAATTTAAATCCGCAATTTTTTATTGCCGCGCGCACACGGTCACGTGATTCTTTTACGGCCGTATCCGGCAGACCTACCACGTCAAAGCACGGCAGTCCGCCCGAAACATCGGCTTCAATCTGCAACATATAAGAATTAAGCCCGAAAATCCCGACGCTCTTAACCATTGAAAACATAAATCAGACCTCATCTGTCAGTTATTGTTAATTTATTCTAACATATTTTACACACTAATGCAAAAACTTTAATTTTTTAGTAACATTTAAAATCAAATATACAGATATAATATAAATGAAAAGAGGTAGTTTTATGAATTTCAGATATAAACTGATGAGGTTTATGAGCGGAAGATACGGGTTAGACGGTCTGTTTTATGTTTTGTTTGCGGCAGCGGCGGCGATTTCGTTTGTTAACTGCTTTGTTAAGTCAGGTGTTTTGCAGATCATAGTTTACGCAATAGTCATATATGCTTTTTTCAGGGTTATGTCACGCAATATCGAGGCGCGCCGCCGTGAAAATGCGTTTTTAAATAACTTGGGTTTAAAAATTAATGAACAGCAGGCGCTACGCCGCCGGCGTAAGGCGGATCATACTCATATTTACAAAAAATGCCCTAACTGTCATGCGGTTTTAAGACTTCCGCGCAGAAAGGGTGAACATAAAACGGTTTGTCCTAAGTGTAACGCACAATTTAATATAACCGTAAGGCGCTGAAATATATTGACAAAAAAATTGCCGTATCTTATAATAAAGTACAGATAAAATTTATATGTTGGGGGTTTTATTATGTATGACAGAGTAAAGGTCAAAGCGGAGGCGCGGCAAAGTTTTCATATGAACTTCGGCACGGCCTTAGGTGTGGCTTTGGTAGGCGCAATTATTTTGAGCGCTTCGGGGGTTATTCCCTTTGCACCGCTTATTTTATCCGGCGTTATCGAGTTCGGAATGGCAACGGTTTTACTTTCGGTTGTAAGAAATCAAAATCCAAGATTTGAAGATATGTTCAAAGGCTTTAATAATTTCGGCACTACTTGCGGTGCAGGCGTTTTGGTATCCGTATTTACATTTCTTTGGACTTTACTTTTTGTAATACCCGGAATAATCAAATCCTATTCGTATTCGATGACGTTTTATATACTTGCCGATAACCCGAATATGACGCCGAGCGAGGCAATTGACGCAAGCAAAAAGATGATGAACGGTCACAAATTTGATTTGTTTGTTTTACAGTTAAGTTTTATAGGTTGGTTTTTGCTTTGCTGCATTACCTTCGGCCTTGCGTTGATTTATGTGCTTCCGTATTACCAGTCGGCGGTAGCAAAATTTTATGATACACTCAAAGATGAACAGGTAGTTATCGGTTAATACAAAATCCAATGCTTTAAGGCGCTTTTAAGAACGTTCTTAAAAGCGCCTTTTTATAAATGAACCGTTGTGGGAGTTGTTTGTATGCAAACTGTAAAATTTACAAAAATGCACGGGATAGGCAATGATTATATATATATAAACTGCTTTGAGCAAAACGTCGAAAATCCCGGAGAATTGGCGATTAGAATGTCTCCGCGCCGTTTCAGCGTAGGGGCTGACGGCGTTATACTTATATGCCCGTCAAATGTGGCTGATGCAAAAATGCGTATGTTCAATCTTGACGGCAGTGAGGGTAAAATGTGCGGCAACGGCATCAGATGCGTGGGTAAATATATTTACGATAACGGAATTGCACGTAAACCTGTTGTAACGGTTGAAACGTTAAGCGGCATTAAAACGCTTAAAATAAGCGAGAGCGGCGGCAAAGCCGTGACCGTTACGGTAGATATGGGCAACCCCGAATTTTCACCGTCAAAAATTCCCGTTATTGCCGAAGTCGACGCTGTTATAAACAAACCAATAACAGTAAACGGCATAACTTACAGATACACCGCGGTATCTATGGGCAATCCGCACGCGGTTGTATTTTGCGACTCGGTAGAAAACATCGACCTTGAAAAAACGGGTCCGCTTTTTGAACACAACAAAATATTCCCAGAACAGGTAAACACCGAGTTTGTGCGTGTAATAGATAAAAATACCCTGCAAATGCGCGTTTGGGAGCGCGGCAGCGGCGAAACGTTTGCATGCGGCACAGGTGCGTGCGCGTCGGTTGCGGCGGCGGTAAAAAACGGTTTTTGCAATACGGATGATGAAATCACCGTTCACCTTAAAGGCGGCGATTTGTTTATAAAATATTCGTCGGACGGTCATATATATATGCGCGGCTCTGCCGAAAAAGTGTATAACGGCGAATATGAGTTTTAAAAAGAGGAAAAAAGCATAATGTATACTGATTTTGCTTCATATTATGACAGCCTTACCGAAAATGTTGATTATGAGAGCCGAACCGATTATATTTGTTCTTTGTTCGACAGGTTTGACCGAAAACCGACGTTGCTTTTAGATCTTGCCTGCGGCACAGGCGGTTTTTCAAATTGTATGGCGGCACGAAAAATATCGGTAATAGGTGTAGACATGTCTTATGATATGCTTTGTGAAGCGCGCGAAAAAACCGAGGCGCTCGGAAATGACGTATTATATCTGTGTCAGGACGCCGAACAGCTTGACCTCTATGGCACTGTTGACGGCGCAATATGCTGTCTTGACAGCATTAACCACATAACCGATTTTCAAAAACTTTGCAATGTGTTTGCGCGGGTGTCGCTGTTTCTTGAAAAAGACAGATTGTTTATATTTGATGTAAACACGCCTTACAAACATAAAAATATACTCGGTGACAACACCTTTGTTTTAGAAAATGACAATGTATATTGTGTTTGGCAGAATGAATATGCCGGCAACAACACCGTACACATAAGCCTTGATTTTTTTGAAAATAACAACGGCGTTTATCACCGCACAAGCGAACAGTTCTGTGAACGCGCTTATACCGATGAGGAACTGAGAACCGTCTTGATTAACGCAGGTCTCAAAATTGAAGCGGTATACGATGAAATGAAATACACAAAGCCCGATAATAAGGCACAGCGAATTGTATATGTAACAAGGAAAGTGAACTGACAATGGGAAAACTGATAAGATGTATAACTTCTGACGGTCTTGTTATGGCGACTGCGCTTGACAGCACCGATATAGTATCAAAAGCCGAAAATCTGCATAAAACGTCGGCGGTTGTAACCGCAGCGCTGGGCAGGCTGCTTACGGCAACTTCAATGATGGGCAACGCGCTAAAGGGCGATAATGATACAATAACCGTAAAAATTGACGGCAACGGGCCGGCGGGTGCCCTTATTGCCGCAGCGGACAGCAACGGCAACGTGCGCGGTTATGCCGTAAATCCGGTGGTTGAAATACCGCTTAAACCCAACGGCAAACTTGATGTGTGCGGCGCGGTAGGAACTCAGGGTACGCTTTATGTTATAAAAGATTTGGGACTCAAAGAGCCTTATAACGGTTTTGTGCCTATCTCTACAGGTGAAATAGCCGAGGACATCGCCGCCTATTACGCAATAAGTGAGCAAATACCTACAGTATGTGCTTTAGGTGTGCTTGTGAATCCTGATTTATCCGTACGTGTTGCGGGCGGATATATAATTCAGCTTTTGCCGGCTGCGCATGGCTATGATGAGGTTATTACAAAACTTGAAAACAATATTAAAGAGATGAAACCCATAACAACTCTGCTTGACGAGGGTAAATCTATTGAAGAAATAGTGAAAATTGCTTTAAAGGGTTTTAAGGTTGAGGTTCTAAGCGAAGCGACTGCCGCATACAAATGTAACTGTTCAAGAGAAAGATTTGAACGTGCTCTTAAAAGTTTAAGTTATGAGGAATTGTCTGAAATGGCAAACGAAATGGAAAGCGCCGAAACGGTTTGTCAGTTTTGTAATAGTGTTTACACATTCAGTAAAGATGAGTTAAAGGGCTTTCTTAAAAAAAATTAAAAAAATGCTTGACAACTTAAACCTCTTATGGTAATATAATGTTCGTCGCCGGTGAGTTGCGATTAACAGAGCCAGCGTTTCGTGGGAGCATAGCTCAGCTGGGAGAGCATCTGCCTTACAAGCAGAGGGTCATAGGTTCGAGCCCTATTGTTCCCACCATTTGGCCTGGTAGTTCAGTTGGTTAGAACGCTAGCCTGTCACGCTAGAGGTCGTGGGTTCGAGCCCCATCCAGGTCGCC
>CAKSDJ010000030.1 GCA_934445015.1 uncultured Eubacteriales bacterium
ACGGTCGTTTAACTATATTATAACAGAACTCCATTTATAAATCAATAACTTACTCTTGTTTTTTTGCTGACTTTTTTCGCCCTTTTAATATATTGTATTAGGTCACGTTAAATCTCTACTCACAGGCGGCTTTTACTACACGCCACTTTTTCTCCGCAACAAAAAGGGCGGCCTATAAGCCGCCTTGAAAAGAGTGTAAATATCATTGTTATAAATCAAACTGCCATACAATGCCTCAGGTCAACGGCTATCCATGCCGTGTGCTACCAATTTTCATTATAAACAGGATCTGGCACGTTGTTTGTCCACCCTATGTAAAAAGCAGTCGCATCACCTACGTTATTCAGGTTTATGTTGTACTCTGCGCCGAGCATAATATCAAAAGGATAATATTTTGATGCAAGCGCTTTCCGTGATGCGGTATCATAAAAATCCTCCGCGCCGTAAAGATGCAGTATTTCATGAGCGATAACCGACGCCTGCGCGCCCTCAGGTTCAGACCTGTCTGAATTATAGTCGTAAGCAAAAACTATGCAATGTTCTGCCGCGTTTACGGATGTTCCCCTTTTGGGATTAAGTGCATAAGACGTGCCGTCCTTATTAAAAACGGTAAGGCAAATGACCTCATCTGTGCCGTATTGACTTTTTTTGCTTTCAATCATCCTGTTGTCAGATGTATAGCCTATACCGTTAGCCGCGATCCACAATACATCTGCCGTAGCCAGACCCGTTTCTTTAACGCTGCGGATGACATTTTCATTATAAAACACATTCAGGTGCGTTTCTTTTATACTTAATTTTAAATTTATTCCGCGTTTGTTTGCTTCATTTTCTAAAAAAGCAAGCGCAGGCTTTATTTGCGTAGCGGTAAAATGCCCAGCCTGAGTTTCAGACCAGTTGTCCTGCGAATCTTCCATATAAAACAGTATGACCGCAACATCACCGCTTAAATTTTTGCAGGCACCCAAATTATAATCCTCTCGCAGTTTATCAACGGCGTTTTCGGTTTCAGACGTTTCGCTCAAAGACGGACCCACATCTGTGCCGCTGTTAGTCTGACTGTTGTCAATATGCGGCTCGGTTTGACTTTTCGGTGCTTTAGAAACGCCGTTTTTATTTGATTGATCCGAGTTGTCACTTGTGCTGCCTGTGCCCGAATTGTTGCCATCTACACTGTGCCCACCCGAACCGAACTGCGAATTTTCACCGGATGAGATCGATGTTCCACGCAAATCCGAATAAGTTGAACTTACGGATTCCCCGCTTTTTTTGCAGGCACACAAATTTATAACAAGCACCAATGTAAATACAAAACATATAAGTCGTTTCATTTGATCACCTTAATAATTCCGTTTAAACATAATGTGAAACCGCAGATTTCATAATTTCGTTTCATAATATATAAATCATTCTTTACTTTAGCATATTATATGCTAAAATTATAACAATAGCAATACCGAGTAAAAAATATAGTCTTTAACGACTGCTATAAAAATATGAAAAATCACAATTATGACGAAAGGGATAAGATAAATACACCTGAGTCCGTTTTATGGGGCAGTGCTTGTTTTATAATATAATATAATCAAATAAATCATCGGTGATTTATGCTATTATCGAAAGCAATGCTGAGCCCGAATACGATTTTTCTCATCTGCATAGAAGCAGTTACAACAATTCTTAATAAACTAAATTTGAGGTGATGAAATTGAGCAAGACATACTGGACGCAACATACGCATCTATTCAAAAATGACGAGTACGAATGTTCTGTATGCGGCGCAGTGCAGGATAAACCTTATACTGTTTGCCCCGGCTGCAACTCGCAGATGAGCAAAGTTAAGTACGATGCTTCGTGGATTGATGAAATGGCTGTATATGACGAGATTTTTGATGATAATAACTGAAACTTCTCGCAAAATGAACGGTGGAATTAAAAAAGTCCGGTGTGCCGTAAATAACAATTCACTGCTTTCGACACTATTGCATCACTTATCCGATTAACAAAGGTTGGCTGCGCCTGCTGTTGCCGCCCGTGTAGGGCATTTATATTACGACGCATTATACACACGCTTTCTCCGAGATGAAGAACACACTGCGCGAGACGGTAGTATAAATATGTCACGGCAGTATAAAATTACCCTGCAGGACGGTTATCCTGCAGGGTAATTTAGTTCTGTTGCCTTTTGGTCATCAAACAAACCTGTTTTTTGTGAAAAGCCCGTATTTACGGTACTTTCAAAGTTATGCAATTATTCAAATTCGATTGTTCCGACGGGTTTGGGGGTGATATCCATAAGTACGCGGCTTATACCCTTTACCTCGCTTGTGATGCGTGCGGTAATGCGGTGCAAAACCGGATACGGGATTTCTTCAATTGTTGCGGTCATAGCGTCTTTGGTATTGACTGCACGGATAATCGCACACCAGCCGTCTATGCGTTTGCCGTCTATAACTCCTACTGCCGTCATATCGGGAACAGCAATAAAATACTGCCAAACCTTTTCAGCCAAACCGTTTTTATCAAACTCGTCACGCAAAATTGCGTCCGCTTCACGAAGAGCGGCAAGTCTGTCACGCGTAATCGCGCCGAGGCAGCGAACACCGAGGCCGGGGCCCGGAAACGGCTGACGGTAAACCATACTGTGGGGAAGTCCCAAAGTTTCACCGACAACCCTTACCTCATCTTTAAACAGAAGTTTTACGGGTTCTACAAGTTCCATTTTCATATCTTCGGGCAGACCGCCGACGTTATGATGCGCCTTTACGCCGTGTGACTCCAATATATCGGGATATATAGTTCCCTGAGCTAAAAATTCGATTCCGTCAAGTTTGGCAGCCTGTTCATCGAACACTTTTATAAACTCGCCGCCGATTATTTTACGCTTGCGCTCGGGGTCGCTTACACCTGCAAGAAGGTCAAGAAAGCGGTCGGCAGCATCAATATATATAAGATTTGCGCCGAGTTGATTTTTAAATACTTCAATAACCTGCTCGCTTTCACCTTTGCGCATTAAGCCGTGATTAACATGAACGCAAACTAACTGTTTGCCTATTGCCTTAATTAAAAGCGCTGCCACAACCGAACTGTCAACGCCGCCTGAAAGAGCCAGCAAGACTTTTTTGTCGCCCACCGTGTTGCGTATCTGCTCAATTTGTTCATCAATAAATTGTTGCGCAAGTTGTGAAGTTGTTATCCTTTGCATTGATTCGGGTCTAACATTTAAATTCATAAATTTTATCCTCCCACCGATTTTTAACAAATGCCGATAATTTATTATAATAAAATTTTAGAGATAAATCAATTGTTTTGTAAATAAATGTGTGCTATAATTTACATTATTGAGCAGATGGTAAGCATTTCGCGCACAGTGCCGTAAATTTTATGCGCCTGTGATATGGGCAACGGATTACTGCCGCTTCCCAACTCAACAGTAAAAGCAGGTCGCGAAAAATACTGCATAAACCAATCTTTAAATCCGCCGCCCGTGGCAATGTCTACCGGCACATCAAGCGCATATCCGCTTGTGGTAGCCATTATTTCAGCCATTTGTTTTGAAGTTTTGCTCTCGTAGCCGTTAAAACTCCAATAGATCACCTCGCCCTGAGTATGCAACGCTATACCGTGATGTATATAATTTTCTTTGCATAACGCTGTAATTGCCGCAGTTTCGGGTTCGCTTTCGGGGTATTCACCGCCGAAACGCGTAGGCGCGGGACCGAATATTCCGTTTTTGCGTTCAAGCGCATGTAACTCTTTCCAACCTGCATCAAAATTATGGTTAATATCTACCCCGCGTAAGTTTGCATTCCAGTGTGTAAAATCGCCGCCCGACAGTTTATATATTTTTCCGGCGTATTTTCCGCAACCGAGCGCCTTGTTAATTGATATTTCGCAACCGTCGGGGTTTACGCGCGGAATAAATATCACCCCTCTGCCGCCCAATGCCTTTTTTAATTTTATACCTGCCATAAACCCGTTGTTTGCGTATGTTTCTGCAAATTCTTCCATAAAATACATAAGCACATTGCTTGTTATATGTTCGCTGCCGTGAAAAGCGGCTGCAAAAAGCACATACTCTTTTGCACTGTTTGTTTTTACGGCAATAATATCCCTGCCGGCACAGCTTTTACCTATTGAAAATTGCTGTAAAAATCTATATTTTTCGCATATCATATCAACGGTCTTTTTCAGACCTGAATAATCGTAATCTGTTGATTTAACAATTCGTTCCAATTATAACACCTCATAAAACCTTGTGTTAAAATTATATTAAAGGCGGTACAAAATAATGAATTTAGAAGAAAAACAATTAAGTTATGAGTATAAATTTAAAGGCAGGATCATAAATCTGCGTCAGGACAAAGCGTTGCTGCCTAACGGAAAAGTTACCACGCGTGAAGTGGTTGAACACCCGGGTGGCGTTTGTGTTGCGGCTCTTAACGATAATGATGAACTGCTTTTTGTAAAACAGTTCAGGTACCCATATATGCAGCAAACCATTGAAGTGCCTGCCGGAAAGCGCGACCGCCGGGGTGAAGACCCACTCGAATGCGGCAAACGCGAACTCAAGGAGGAAACGGGTGCCACAGCGGAAAGATACATTGATTTGGGGTCGTTGTATCCGTCACCGGGATATGTAAACGAAATCATTTATTGCTACCTTGCAACAGGTCTTACCTACGGCGATATGAACCCCGATGACGACGAATTTTTAGACGTAATAAAAATACCGCTTCAAAAAGCGGCAGATATGGTTTTGTCCGGTGAAATCAAAGACGCAAAAACACAAATTGCCGTTTTGAAAGTTAAGGCGCTGCGCGACAGCGGAAAAATATAGTTGACAAATTATCTTATGTGCGTATAATGTATTTAGCACGAAAGTGCAATATTATTCAGAGTAGACAGCATGGCGTTAAGTGTTGTGTGAACGGGGAGTTGTCACACAAACGAAGAATTCTTATTCGCGGTTTTGCTGTCGCATCCCGCTGGCAAATAATAGTTGTATATTATAAATACCTCCTATTATCGGTTAGTTACGGATGATAGGAGGTTTTTATTTATGAAAAAAGAAAACATTAAAAAAATCTGTCTGGCAGCGGTTATGTCGGCAATATATGTAGGGCTTGACTTTTTAGCCGTATCAATAAGCGCACCGTTCGGCGGCAGTATCAAGTTTTCGATAAGCGGACTGCCCGTTATTATTGTTGCGGCATTTTTCGGACCCGTATGGGGGGCCGCAACAGGATTTGTAGGCGCTTTTTTGGGTCAGATAATAACCTACGGCATAAGCGCCACAACACTTTTATGGGTATTGCCCGCCGTAGCACGCGGTTTGGTTTTCGGTGTATTATTCAAAGCGTTTAAAAAATCCCTTAAACCGCACATTCTTTGCATTGAAACGGTAGTCAGTGCGCTTGCGGTGACCTTAATCAACAGTTTTGTTATGTATATAGACAGCATTGTTTATAAATATCCAACCGTTATTTTAGGCATTGCGCTTGTAAACCGAATAATCGCCGCCGTTATAACATCAGTGATATTTGCACTGATTTTGCCGATCATACTTAAAGTTTTAAACAAAATTATCAAGTTATAAATGTACAATATTCAGGATATATTATTTGAATTTTGAACTGCTAAAACAAAAGCACCCACGGTTTTAAGACCGTGGGTGCTTTTGCGTATTCAATATTTTAAAGCCATTTAAAACTGCTGCACAGCAATGTGGTCTTATCGTTTTGCACGGTAAGTATTCCGCCACCGAGTTCTGCGGTTTTTTCAGTATCATCGGGTAATACTATTTTGCAATTGCCGGCTTTTACTGCCGTAATAAACGGTATGTGCCCTGCAAGCACCGCCAGCTCGCCTTCAGTGCCGCGAACAATCAGTATCTGAGCGTCATCTTCATAAACATTGCCGTCGGGGGTAGATACGATCAATTTATAGGTATTCATTACTTACCTTCTTTCTTTGCCTTTTCTACCGCCTCATCAATAGTGCCGACAAACAAAAATGCGCTTTCGGGCAGGTCATCGTGTTTGCCCTCAATAATTTCTTTGAAACCGCGTATGGTTTCACTTACAGGCACATAAGTACCCTCTATGCCGATAAATTTTTCGGATACGTGGAACGGCTGCGAAAGAAAACGCTGAATTTTACGCGCTCTGCCTACAAGCAATTTATCTTCATCCGAAAGTTCATCCATACCCATAATGGCGATAATATCCATAAGTTCATTATATCTTTGAAGAATACGCTGAACCTCACGTGCAACATTATAATGCTCTTCGCCAAGCACTTCAGCCGAAAGTATGCGGCTTGTTGATTCAAGCGGATCAACAGCGGGATAAATACCCTGTGAAGCGATACTGCGCGATAATACCGTTGTCGCGTCAAGGTGTGCGAATGTTGTTGCAGGTGCAGGGTCGGTAAGGTCATCGGCAGGCACATAAACCGCCTGAATAGACGTAATGGAACCTTTTTTAGTAGAAGTAATGCGCTCCTGCAAAGCGCCCATCTCATTAGCAAGAGTCGGCTGATAACCAACGGCTGACGGCATACGGCCGAGAAGTGCGCTTACCTCACTGCCTGCCTGAGTAAAACGGAAAATGTTATCTATAAACAAAAGAACATCCTGATTTTTCTCATCACGGAAGTATTCAGCCATTGTAAGTCCAGAAAGTCCTACGCGCATACGCGCACCGGGCGGTTCGTTCATCTGACCGTATACAAGTGCGGTTTTTGACAAAACGCCGGATTCCTTCATCTCATTGTAAAGGTCGTTACCCTCACGGGTTCTCTCGCCTACGCCGGTAAATACCGATAATCCGCCGTGTTCTTTGGCGATGTTATTTATAAGTTCCATTATAAGAACCGTTTTACCTACGCCGGCACCGCCGAACAGACCTATTTTACCGCCTTTTGAATAAGGGCATATAAGGTCTATTACTTTAATACCGGTTTCAAGTATTTCGGTGCTTGTCGAAAGTTCATCATATTCGGGAGCAGGTCTGTGAATGTTCCAACGCTGCTCGGTTTTGGGCGGCTCTATGTTATCAACCGGTTCACCCAAAACATTAAATATTCTGCCTAAGGTTTCATCACCTACCGGCACGCTTATCGCCTTTCCCGTATCGGTAACGGCGGTTCCGCGCTGCAAACCGTCGGTAGAAGCCATTGCAATGCACCGCGCAACGTTATCGCCTATGTGCTGTGCAACCTCAACAGTGAGTGTTTTTTCACCTATAGGCATTGTAAGCGCATTGTAAATAGACGGTAACATTCCGTCTTCAAAACGTACGTCAACAACAGGACCCATTACCTGTGAAACAGTACCCGTGGTTTTATTAGACATTAAATTCAACTCCTTAGGTCGACGCGTCAACTGCCCGCGCCCGCTACGATTTCGGTAATTTCTTGTGTTATGGCACCCTGACGTGCTCTGTTATATTTCAATTGCAGATCGTCGATCATCTGCTGTGCGTTTTTGCCTGCCGAGTCCATAGCCATACGGCGTGCTGCAACCTCGCTTGCAAAACTTTCACGCACAGATGAAACAATTGTGCCGGATAGATACTCCAAAACCGCAATATCAAGTATTGTCTGCTCGTCCGGTTCAAAAACCGCCGACGTGCTGCCTGCATTTTCAGGCTTTTCAAGCGGCAAAACCCACTTTATTTCGGGGGTTTGAGTCATCATTGAAACATAGTTTGTGGTAACAATTCCAAGCCTGTCAAACTCGCCGTTTTTAAATTGTGCGCAAAGTTCCTCTGCCATTTTAAAGGCATCATCCGAATAAAACTTCTCGGAAGACACCGGCTCTTTGCCGTATCTGTCACAAGCGCGTTTACCTATCGGTACAATATCGGCAGGACCGAAATCGCGAACCGTACGAAAAACATTTGCGTTATATCCGCCTGCAAGTCCGCGGTCGCCCGCAATAACTATAAGTTTTGTTTTTTTGCCACCGTCTGACTTTCGCATAAACGGACTTTTTTCACATTCGGGAGCACTTGTAAGCAAGTCGATGATATTGCAAAGCGCCGCTTCATACTGTTTGCCCGCATTCATTGCAATGTTGGCTTTTCTTATCTTTGAAGACGCCACAAGCCCCATCGCCTTTGTCAGGTGCATTGTTGAGTCAACACTTTTAATACGCAGTTTCAATGATTTGGTATTGGCAGACATTTACCGTCACCTCGTCATTTCTTTAAGCGTTTCTTCCAAAGACGCTACATCTTCATCTTCAAAAAATCCTTCATCAAAGCGTGAAAGCAACTGCGGTTTCACGTTTTGCAATTTTTCAAAAAGGCGCTGCTCAAACTCACTTACCTTTGATACAGGCACATTGTCAAGCCAGCCGTTTGTTACGGCATAGATTATAGCAACCTGACAACCTACCGAAACCGGCGAATTGCGTTTTTGTTTAAGCACCTCTACAATGCGCTCACCCAAGGCAAGTCTTGCCTTTGTATCGGCATCCAGATCGCTGCCGAACTGCGCAAACGCCTGCAGTTCGCGGTATTGCGAATATATAAGTTTAAGTTCGCCGGATACTTTTTTCATACTCTTTTTCTGAGCAGAGCCGCCTACACGGCTTACCGAAATACCCGGGTTTATGGCAGGCATAACACCGGCGTGAAAAAGTTCGGTTTCAAGAAATATCTGACCGTCTGTGATTGAAATAACGTTTGTCGGTATATATGCTGAAACGTCGCCTGCCTGTGTCTCAATAATAGGCAGCGCGGTTATAGAACCGCCGCCGTATTCGGGTGCAACACACGCCGCGCGTTCAAGCAAGCGTGAATGCAGATAGAACACGTCACCGGGGTATGCCTCACGGCCCGGCGGACGACGGATAAGCAGCGACAGCGCACGGTATGCCACGGCGTGTTTGCTTAAATCGTCATAAACAATAAGCACGTCCTTGCCCTGCGCCCTGAAATACTCTGCCATAGCACAGCCCGAATAAGGTGCAATGTACTGTACAGGCGCGCTCTCAGAAGCGGATGCCGACACAACTATTGTATAGTCCATAGCACCTGCTTTTGTAAGTGTGTTAACAAGGCTTACAACCGATGTGTTTTTCTGACCGATAGCCACATATATGCAGATAACGTCTGTATTCTTTTGATTTATAATAGTATCAATTGCAATTTCGGTTTTGCCTGTCTGACGGTCTCCGATAATAAGTTCACGCTGACCGCGACCTATCGGTATCATACTGTCAATTGCCTTAATACCTGTCTGAAGCGGCACGGATACGCTTTTGCGCTCTATTATACCCGGTGCTTCTGCCTCAATAGGATAATATTCCTTGCACTCGATAGGTCCCTTGCCGTCAATAGGCTGACCCAACGCATTTACAACACGACCGAGCATTTTTTCGCCTACGGGCACAGACAAAACCTTGCCGGTTCTGCGAACAACCGTACCCTCGCGTATATTGTTGTCATCCGACAAAACCGCCACGGACACGGTGTCTTCTTCAAGATTCTGCGCAAGACCCATAGAGCCGTCGTCAAACTCCAACAATTCATTTGCCATACAGTTTTGCAGGCCGTAAACACGCGCAATACCGTCACCCACAAGAATTACCCTGCCGGTTTCTTTCATTTCGATCTGCGAATGATAATTTTTAATTTGTTCTTTTATAATATAACTTATTTCCTGCTGTTTTTCGCTCATACGCTAATCACATCCTTAACGCGTTTTAAGTTGCCCCTTATGCTGCCGTCAAGCATTTCGCCTTCGATTTCAACCGTAACGCCGCCTATAACAGAGCCGTCAACAACCGCTTTCAGAATAATCTTTTTACCGGTATGGCGTTCAAGAGCCTTTACAAGTTCTGCCCTTTGAGTTTCATCAAGTTCGGTTGCCGTTTTAACGGTAGCCTCGGCAGTGTTTTCAGCCCATTCGCGCAAACGATCATATTCTGTGACGCATTCGACAAATTTTTCAACCTTACCGTGCTCGCAAAGCAACTGTAAAAAGTATAAAACATACTTATTTACTTTGCCGTCAAATGCGGCCTCAAGTGCTGCGGTGCGTTCGGTTTTAGGAATACTCGGCGTAGACAAAAACTGCATATATTCCGGATTTTCGGTGAAAACCCCACCGACAAATTTTAAGTCATTGTAAAATTCATCAACAGCGTTTTCCTCACGCGCCAGCATAAACAGCGCCTCGGCGTAGTTATTGCCTATCGCTATCATCTTTTTCACCTATCTTCTCAATAAAGGAATCTATAAGTGCCTTGTGATCCTCGGCATTGATCTCACGCTCTAACATTTTTTCGGTAAGGGCGGTTGAAATATCCACTATTTGAGTTTTTATGGTTGCATCGGCACGCTTTTTCTCAAGCTCGGCTTCGGCTTTTGCCTGACGTATAATATCGCCTGCCTGCGCTTTTGCGTCGACGATTATTTTACTTCCCCTTACATCGGCTGCTTTTGCAGCGTCGTTTACGATCTCCTCAGCCTTAGCCTCTGCGCCCGAAAGCCTGTTGTTAAGTTCGGCTTCTTTATCTATGGCGCTTTGTCTTGCGGTTTCGGCGTCGTTATACTTGTTTTCTATTTCTTCGCGGCGTTTGTCAAGCATTTTTTTAACCGGGCCGTACAGAAATTTTTTAAGTATAAAATACAGTATCGTAAGATTCAAAAGGGCTATAATTATATGCCATATATTTACGGATATAACATCCAAACTTTGCATCTGTTATTCCCCCGAATTATTTTACCGCATTAAGTAAAATTTTAACAAACATATTGGGCGCAACAAATATAAGCAGAATTGCAATAACAAGTGCATAAAGACCGGTTGTTTCGGCAATCGCACAACCCATAAGCATGGTAGTTGTAACAGAACCTTTACATTCGGGCTGACGGCCTATGGCCTCACACGCGCTTGCAACGGCGTTGCCTTCACCTATACCTGGGCCTATACCTGCTATCATAGCCGCACCTGCACCCAAAGCACAACAACCTAAAATAATACCAATTGCGAGTTCCATAATTATTTTCCTCCGTTTATATAATTTAATTTTTTAACTTTTTTAATTTTTCGGCTTCTGATTTTTTTTGTAATTTCCTTGCCTTTCTGGCAAAGTAATCCTCTTCGGGAAAACCGCCCGAAACATAAAGCATTGTAAGCATTGCAAATATAAACGCCTGCAGGCAACCGCTGAAAACATCAAAATATATTGACAAAACAGCCGGTAAGCCTATCTGCAAAAACGGTATATCGCCGAGAACGCCGGGCAGCCACCCGAGTATCAGTTTTGACAGACCCTGAAGCCCCGTAGCCACCAACACCGAAATAACCGAGCCCGAAAGCACATTGCCGTAATGACGGAACGCCATTGAAACAGGCGTTGCTACCTCGCTTATTATGTTAAGCGGCGCCAGAAACGGAACAGGATCGCCGAAACTTTTTGCATAGTGAATGGGTCCGCATTTCATCTTGTAATAAGTTATAAGTATAAAAACAAGCAGCGCCCATCCGCCGACTATGTTAATATCGGATGTAGGCGGATAAAGACCTATAAGCGACAGCAAACTTGAAAAAGCCGACAGCCCCATTACAGCGCCTACAAAAGGCGCAAAGCCTTTAAAATATTCACCCATATTGCTGTTTACAAGCGAGCCTGTTTGCTCTACTATCCATTCGGCAATGAGCTGGCGTTTAAGTTTTGCCTTTACCGTAAGTCCGTGTGTAAAATACAGGCACAAAAAGAATATTGTAACGGTAACAAGCAGCGAATTTACCTGAGATTCCGTAACAGGCATATCCTGAACGGGCATATGAACCGTAAAATAAATAAGTGCGCCCGAAATGCTTATCCCCTCGCTTGACGGGTTAAAAAGAATTTTTAAAACCATACCCAAAATCAGCGGCAAGACAGCACCTGCAAGCAACAGTATGTCGACTGCTTTAAAGGATCTGCTTTTTGAATTTTTCGTAATACTGCACCCCCCAATGTTTAATAAAACAAACTTTAATTGTTTTTGTTTTTATCAATCAAAGGTCTGAACATAATAGAAATCCGCGGAAAAACAAGCGGTATAACGGTTGCAACCGAATTAAAAAACGGAATTAAAACGCCTGCCGCTATCAAAACAAATATAGCCAAAAAACGCAAACTGTGCGAAAGTTTAACGGTTTGACGGGCATCTTTTTCATCTTGTGTTACCGCTTTTTGCACGGACAACCCCATTGAAAAAAAATTGCCTACCGCAACAATAATGCCCCAGATATTGCCGAGAAGCACGGTGTAGTCCCACTTGCCGGCAATCAAAAAAATTGCCTGCATAAAAACGCTTAAAATTATTGTAAAGTAAGCAATATATTTTGTTTCTTTTAATACTGTCTTATCAACTTTCATAATCTGACGGCATACCGAACATTATGCGGTTCAAAGCGCCTTTCTTTCACATCCTTATATGTTTGATTTCTGCAATTGTTTTTGAATTATTCAAAATATTGAAACGTACAATTATCAGCTTACATTATAGTATTATATACATAAATTGTCAAAAGTTTTTTTGCACTGTTTTAAGCGTTTTAATCCGAACAGTATATTCTTTCAAAATACAACGTTATTCACCGCTTTTTCACGTCTAACATTATACTTATAAACACCTGCCCTGAATATAGGCGAAATTATATTTGTGTCTGATTTCTACGCACATAACCTAATTTAATCAATGTAAAAATTTAGCAATCACAATTTTTAATCGTTATAACAGAATATAAAGTTATTTGACGAATAAAAAAAGCCACACCCCGCATAAGTATATGTGGGGTGTTTTTATGAAAGCATTAGGCATTGCAGCAATAGTATGGCTTTGTATTTGCGGATTTGTTCTGCTTATTTTTCATATAAAAAGCAAACGGCTGTTTAAATCGGTTGTTTTAAACGCGTTTTTAGGGTTTGCGGCAATTGCAATTATAAACCTCACAAGCAAATTTACCGGCGTACATATTCCGCTTAACTGGTACACGGTTTGCGGCGGAGGAATATTTGGGTTGCCCTGCGTGTGCACGGCGGTTATACTTCAGATTATAATTAAATAAATCAATAATTAAATTTTTAAAAGCGACTGTAATCGGCATAGCCTTTTTTACAGCCGCTTTTTTAATAAAGCGTAAAAATCAGGATTTCATTTGTATTGCAACCTTAATTTTGGGTTTCAAATTACGCGGAAAGCTTCCGTTTTTTTAAATATACGCATTTTTGTGATGATTTTTACAAAATTTAATCGGATTTTTTCCGTTCTGCAATTCTGCGGAATTTTTATTACATATGAGTATAAATAATCTGTGCCTTGCCCGAAAGTCTGGTTTTAAGACCTGCCGGTATAAACACACTGCTGCCTTTTTTTAAGTGCATCATACCGTCGGGATAAGACATGGTAATATCGCCGTCTAAAACAATAAGCGAAATAAAGCCGTCATCATCATAAATACCGACATTACCGTCAATATTTATAAGTTCGGTTGTAAAGTATTCGCACTTTGCAAGTTCACGAACAGTGCCGAACGGGTAAAGCGTGACCTCGCCCACATTGCCGTAAGGGCGTGTGGGTTTTTGCGTTTTGGTTACGTCTACCGCCTGTTTTATGTGCAGTTCACGCGGTTTTCCGTCGGCACCGAGCCTGCCGTAATCCGAAACACGATAGGTTGTGTTCGAATTTTGCTGAACCTCGGCAATAAGTATTCCCTTGCCTATGGCATGCAACGTGCCTGCCTCAATAAAAAATACATCGCCTTTTTTTACGGGGACATAGTTTAATACCGGTAACAAATTGTTGCTGCTTATACGCTCTAAAAACTCACCCTGAGATATGTTTTGATTAAATCCGTAGATAAGCTCTGCACCCTCATCGCAATCAACTACGTACCACATCTCGGTTTTGCCGTATTCGCCCTCATTTTTGAGTGCATACTCATTGTCGGGGTGTACCTGGACCGAAAGCCTGTCTTTTGCGTCAATCAACTTTATTAAAACGGGAAAATCCTTATAAGCCGACGCTTTTTTGCCAACCGCCGCCTTACCCCAGCAATCAAGCACGTAAGAAAGCGTTTGACCTGCGAATTCGCCGTTGCGCACTATACTGTTGCCGTCTTTATGGCACGAAAGCACCCACGCTTCTGCAGCATTTTGCTTATCGGTTTCAAAACCGTATTCATCAATAAGTCGTGTACCGCCCCACAAATAATCTTTCAAAGGCGCTTTAAGTAATAACGGATACATAAACAATAACCCCCCTGACAAATAATAGTACAAATATCTGTTTTTATTATATCACCATATTTATTTTTGTTCAAGTGGGGTATTAAAATATGTCGAAATGTGTAAATATGCAGGCAGATAAAACAAAAAACGATTAAAGTTATTTTCACGTCAGCCAAATTCGGAAAACTACGTTATAATTTTTAAAAATTTATTTTACATAATTTAGTATTCATTTTATGATTGCATATTAAGTAATTCAACTTATCAACCGAGTTTTCCACTGAAAGCATGTCGAAAAACAGCGAAAATCCGTTATTTGGTCTTTGTTTAAGTCAAAAACGGTTAATTACACGGTGGATAAAGTGCAAAACTTTTTAGGTTGTCCAAGTTAACATAACGCAAAAAAATTCATTGTTTTTCCATAAATTGTAACTATTTGTAACTTGACTTTATGTAATTTTAATTAAGCAGGTATAAAAGCGCCAGAATAAGCAAATTGTCGCATTCATCGTTTGCCAAAACCAAAATCAGGCCCAAAATAAGCAACGTGTCCTGCTCAATGTTTATACCCTGAGTCGGAGCGGAAATCTTATTTTTTTTATTTTGATCGTTTGGTTGTTTCGCACGTTTATTCATTTCGCGAAGCTGCTCTATGGCGCGTTGCTTATTTTGAAAAAAATTATTATCGGGCATACGTCACCACCGCTTGTTATTTAAAAGTCAAACAGTCCGCTGCCTTTAATGAGCGGCAACATATCAACAATTTTAAGCAATTTGAGTGCAGTATCAACTTTTTCCTGTCTGGGGGCGCTGAGCAAGGGTTTTAACGCCAAAAGCAAATTTGCCCGGCTGTCGTTTCCGCTGTTCTTGAGTTGCTTCATAACCGACATAATTTTTGCAAGTTGATTTGCGTCAAATGCGGCGTCGGAAAAATCAGTATCGCTGTTTTGTGCCGACTGCTGACCCTGTTTATTATCATTCTGCTGTTGCGTTTGCTTATCACCGAGCATACTTTCTGCCATAAGGCGTACCCTATTCATACTTTCGGGGTCGTTTAATATTTCTGCCAGTTTTTCGCTTATATCATCCATTTTTATTATCGCCGCCTAAAATTTTCATTATATTTTTTGCCGCATCCGAGCTTAAAATTTTTTTCATTTTTTCTTTATCGGCAAGTATCTCCTGCATTTTTTTGCGGTCGGCGTCATTCAGACTTTTCATAACAGCGTCGGTGTTTCCGCTTTTTGCCGCCTCAATGGTTTTTTTATCGATTTTTCCGCCTGTTATTTTGTTAAGAGTACTGTCGAATTTTGAATTATTTGTATTCTGGGGGTTGTTACGGTTTTGCATTGATTTTTCCTCCGAAATAATGTATTATATGTATAATTATTGTATGTGGGGCGAGGGTTGAAATATGCGAATTACCGTGCTTTCGGACTCGCACGGCAGCGGCGTTACGGTTGACCGTATTTTAAACCGCGAAAGAGTGTCGGACGCTTTTATTTTTTTGGGTGATGTCACTTCTGACATTGAAGATCTTGCATTTGAACACTCAAACAAAAAATTTTATATTGTAAGCGGAAACTGCGATATGTTTTCGCATTATCCGCATAACGATATTGCAAATATAGGCGGTTTTAAAATTTTTATTACTCACGGGCACACATTCGGCGTAAAGAGCGGCACAGCCACGCTTGAGAATGCGGCGCGGCAGGCAGACTGCAAAATTGCGCTGTACGGACATACACACATACCTGATATAAGATATGCAGACGGCCTGTATATTGTTAATCCGGGTTCATGTGCGCGCTCGCGCAACGGCAGCAACAGTTATGCTGTAATAGATATACGGAAAAACGGTATTCTGCCTTCAATTATAAAGGTATAAAATTTTACAACAACCTGTGGGCAGGTCTGTAAGACAAAACTGTTTACAAAACCCGTTATCTGCTTAAAAAAGCGAAAAACAGCGCTTAATTCCTTTTAGGGAATCGGGCGCTGTTTTGTATTTAAAATTTGTTGCAAGCCGCTCAGTTAACCTGATTTTTAAAAAAATCCGCCAGCATTTTTGAAAATTCTTCTGCTTCGTTGCTATGAACGGTGTTTTCTGCCGTAAGTATTACAATGTTATAATTTTCGGAACTTAAAACGGGAATAGACACCACACTGCCCATATTTAACCTTGACTTCATTATTCCGGTTCCGACTGTGAAACTGTCGGTTGAAATCAAAAGATTCATAAGGGTGGCACGGTCGTTGATTTCGATTTTATGCAGTGAATCGTCCTCCTCCGTAAGTTCCTCACGGAACGGCTCTGAGCCGTAATCGCCCTGCCCGTATGAAATATACGGGTAATCTGACATACTTTTAAAGTCAATATATTTTTGGTTTGCCACAGGATGCCCCTGCCTTACAAAAATGTGCGGTTTTGTTTTTCCTATTTTTTCGAACAGAATTTTGTTGTTTCTGAGATAACGTTCGGTTTGTGTGTCGCCCTCTTTAATGACTATAAGCCCCAAGTCGCAACTGTTGTTTTTAACGCTTTTAATAATTTTGTCGGTCTGGGTTTCCTTAAAAACAAAGTAATACGCGTCACTGCTGTTTTTGTTGACAAACTCAGAAAAAGCATCTGCGGCAAAATCGTAGTGCTGCGTATAAACCGACAAATGTTTTCTTTTGATTTTTGTTTTAAACCTTTCTGAAATCATGTGCGACTGTGATACGATTTTTTCAGCGTATCTTAAAAAGTCAACACCGTCATTTGTAAGGGTTATACCCTTGTTTGAACGATTAAAAATTACTACTCCGAGTTCATCCTCTAAATCTTTTATAGCCATTGAGAGGTTTGCCTGTGAGATAAAAAGACGGTTCGAAGCCTCACAAAAAGATCCGCATTGGGCAATTTTGATAGCATATTCACACTGTTTGATTGTCATTTTTTCTACCTCACATAATTTATAAATAAATTGCCTGCCCTGTAGATAAGCACCAGCAAAATAGACGGCATCATATCAGCGGTTTTTATTTTTACCGTTTTTTCAGACAAAAAATTAACTCCCGAGAAAAAAAGTATAACATATCCTACGCTGCAGAGCAAGTTAATGGTATTGTTATCGAAAAAATTTGAAAACACCCGACTTATGCAACCTATCGCAACCTGTATAAATGTAACCGGAACCGCCGACAGCGCACCACATTTACCGAGCGATGAACCTATTGACAGCGCCAGCGTGAAATCAATCAGGGATTTAATATAAAGCGTTGTATTATCATGATTGACAAATACGTCAATGGGCCCTATAATCGCCATTCCGCCTACGGCAAACAAAAGGGTGCCGGTCAAAACTGTGTTAAGGCAGCTGTCTTTCTTATCCTTGTTTTTAAGAAACTCAGTATTTGAAATTTTGCTTTCAAGATCAAATCCTTCACCTATCAGGTAGCCTACCAACAGGCAAATAATGACTGCTAACAGATTCGGGCTGTCTAAAGCACCGTTTTTTATGTAAAGAGTTTTAGAGAAAAAACCGACGGCGCTCATCATTGCAATGATTATGCCGCACATTGCAGAAAATGCGGAACTTATCTTTCTTTTTGAAAAAACAAGATCCCCTAAAAAGCACCCGAGTGAAATCGCAATAAAATCCGCCGATAATCCTAACATAAAATCCGCCTTCCGTATGATAAGAATATACAGTAATTTTACTATATAAAAATCTTTGGGTAAATATCAAAAAAACGATAGCCTATAATAAAATATAATTATACACGGACTTAAAAAATTTTTGTCACTATATAAAGCAAACCGAAAACGGCAGTCTGACAAACCGCCGTTTTCGGCTTCTGATTTTTAAAAAAACTAAAACTGACACGCCGAATTTCAGCGCTTATTTATTCTGTTGCGGGGACTTCATATTCTACATCATATTCTATCCACTGTATCCGAACCGACGTGCGCACGGCACTGTCTGAAATAAATGAAGAAATTTCGCACAAGGACCAGAGTTTTGCAACGGGGTCCTGCTGACGCAGCTTTATGCTGTGCGTTTCCTGCGATTTGTTGTAAACTATTTCATCAATAACAGTTCGGCTTGAAACAGTTGTATTATCAAGTGTTTGGGTTTCTATGGTGCTGGCGTTGTAAATAGATGTTCTGCGCATATCTATTGAAACCGATGTTCCTGCATCTTTTGGTGCAACAGCTATTCTTACAGCGCTTGAGGATGTGCTTTGATAAGTCAAAACAAGACTTTTAAGCGGTATTGTAAGCACGCTTTTTACGGTTGAAAGGTTAACATGATATTCGGTGTCAGGTGCAAAAAGGTTTGGAGTGGTTATATCCTGTTCGGTAGTTTTGAAATTAAGTTTATAACTTATTGGTGTGTTTTCAACTACTGTGATTACAGGGGTTTCGCCCTTTTCACCGGGGTCACCCTTAACGCCCTGAAGCCCCATAACACCCGGGTCGCCTTTAGGGCCGACATACCCTCTGACACCCTGTGGGCCTCGAGGTCCCATAGGTCCTACCGCTTGAGCGATAGGATTTTGCTTTGCGTGTGTGCAAAATAAAAGCCGACATCTTCATAATCTGAAAATGTCGGCTTTATGGAGGCACCACCCAGAATCGAACTGGGGATAAGGGCTTTGCAGGCCCCTGCCTTACCGCTTGGCCATGGTGCCATATTAAATTTTGAGGATAAATAAGGGCGCTTAAATTTTAAGCGCCCTCTGGAGCGGATTACGAGGCTCGAACTCGCTACCTCCACCTTGGCAAGGTGGCGCTCTACCAGATGAGCTAAATCC
>CAKSDJ010000031.1 GCA_934445015.1 uncultured Eubacteriales bacterium
ACGAATTCGTTCCCACGGATGAAGCCGATATTAAACTTCTGGCTAAGGCTAAGGGTAAGACCGTTGCCGAAATCAATATCTGTTTTTTCTATTAAAGCAATGTTTTAAATATGCAAAGATTTAATCATAAAGAATACCTTTTACATCATTTTTTTAAACTCGTTTGTAAACTGCTGAGCCTGTGCCTCACTGTGGGTGATAATAAGAATTGTATCATCACCGGCAATAGTACCCAACATCATATCGCTGAACATGGCGTCAATTGCAACGCACAAACTTGAAGCCATACCGCTTACGCATTTAATAACAATGTCGTTGACTGCATATTCAACGCTTTTTACATAATGTGAAAAAATTTCGCGGTAGTGTGAAAATGACTGGCTATCATTTTGCGAAACACTGCTACTTATATATCTGTAATTGCCGTCGGCATCGTGACCTTTTATTAAACGCAATTCTTTGATATCACGCGAAACCGTTGACTGCGTTACCTGAAACCCGGCCTCCTGCAACAGATTTTGAATATCATCCTGCGTTATAACGATGTTGTTTTCTATTAACTCCAGTATTTTTTCCTGTCGTTTTTTCTTCACTACATTCCACTCCTTGCGTCACGAAATTTTAAAGAAAGTGTTTTATAAAACGAGCGGTCATTAAGTCTGACTAATTTAACAACCTGCTTTGATTCTGTAATATACAGTTCGGTATAAGGCTTAATATTTGTCACCTTTCTGCCGTCAACCGTTAAATAAATATCGGTACGTTTTTTAGAAAACGCTTTGATTTTGATTGTTTTTTCACCGCCGATAAGAATCGGTTTTGCGGCAAGAGTATGCGAACATATAGGTGTTAAACACACGCATTTCATAGTAGGATCTATTACCGGGCCCCCGGCAGACATTGAATACGCCGTAGAACCTGTGGGTGTTGCTGCTATAAGGCCGTCGGCATGATAAGTTATTACGTCGCCGCCGTCTACCGAAGCAGAAATATCTATTATTCTTGAAATATATCCGCTTGAAATTACCGCATCGTTCAAAGCGTCAAACTCATTAACAGTTTTACCGTTCTCTTTGGCGGTAATATGAATCATCATACGTTTTTCAATTGTATATCCGCCGCTTTTTAGTTTTTCCAACAGTTTATATTCGTGCTGTTCAATATTTGCAAGGTAACCTACTCTGCCAGCATTGATACCGAGAAGCGGTTTTCCGTCCGCAGCGGCACGTTTTGCATAGCGTATAATAGTGCCGTCGCCGCCGATTGTTATAATTACATCTGCAATTCTATAAAGTTCATCTTCGGGTGCAAAATCATATCCTGAACAACAAATACTGTCGGGCAGATATGCCTTTATGCCGCACTTTTCAAAAAAAAGACCCATTTTTTCAACCATATCGGATGAACCGCGTTTATCAAGATTTGGTATTACGGCAACTGTCATAAAAAATCTCCTTTCAATGCTTTATATGAATTTTCGACTACCTGATCGATATCGTACTCACAATCATTCGAAGTATCATCGCTTTTTTCGATATAGCACAAATATTCAATATTGCCTTCAGGACCTTTGATCGGCGAAAAGTCGAGTCCCAATAAAGAAAAACCGTTTTCTTTAACTATAGTCACTATTTTTTGAATTACGGCAATATGAACCGCCTTATCGCGGACCACACCTTTTTTACCGACGTTTTCTCTGCCGGCTTCAAATTGCGGTTTTATAAGACAAACTGCCCTGCCGCCGTTTTTTAAAAGAGTTCGCATAACCGGGATGATCAGTGACAGTGATATAAAAGAAACGTCAACCGATGCAAAATCAAGTTTATCCGGCACCTGCTCGTTTGTTACATATCTGAAGTTTGTGCGCTCTAAATTTATAACACGTGCATCGGTTCTGAGTTTCCATGCGAGTTGACCGTACCCAACATCAATTGAATATACCTTTTTTGCACCGTTTTGAAGCATACAATCGGTAAAACCGCCGGTAGAAGCGCCTATGTCAGCGCAAATGCAGTCTTTAAAAGACAAATCAAAACATTTAACTGCCTTTTCAAGTTTTAAACCGCCGCGGCTGACATATTTTAATGTTTCACCGCGAACCTCGATAATATCGTCAGGCTTAATATTCAAGCCCGCCTTATCCGACTTTTGATTATTAACATAAACAATACCGGACATAATTATCGCTTTGGCTTTTTCACGACTTTCGGCAAAGCCGCGTGATACAAGCGCACAGTCAAGTCTCTCTTTTTCTGCCATAGAACTATTACCTACAATCTCTTTTTACAATTTCGACCATTGATTCGGTATCAAGCCTGTATTTTTTCAACGCTGACGATAATGTCGATACGGGTACAAACTCACCATCTATTGCCTGCAGATTGTATTTACCGTCATAATCGGCATTTAATAATCTGCCGGCAATGTGTTCGCCTATACCGCCCGAAAGTATTCCCTCTTCAAAAAAGTATATTTTTTTATATTGTTTAAGGGTACTAATAAGTTCGCGCGATACGGGGAATATCTTATTTAGTTTAATAAGGTCACAGTTGTTTAACTGTTTTACCGCCTCTAAGGCATTTGAAAAAACTCTGCCGTATGTAATAATCACAGTATCTCCGCCGTTTGAAATAACGGTAAAATCACCGCTTATATCGCCGTTGTAATTTTTAATTTCACAACCTCTTGGGTATCTTATTGCGCATAACTCATTGTTTGAAGCGCTTTTTAAAATCAGGTCGGTAAGTTCTGAATAATAGCACGGTGAGTAAATATTAACATTAGGTATAGTGGATAAATATGCAACATCAAAAACGCCTTGATGGCTCTCGCCGTCATCACCCACAATACCCGCCCTGTCTATAAGAAATTTAACCGGCAAATCGGCAATTGCCGCATCGTGCAGCACCTGATCATAACCGCGTTGTAAAAAAGACGAATAAACGGCAAAATACGGTATTAAACCGCCGGCTGCCAAACCTGCCGCAAACGTAACCGCATGTTGCTCGGCAATTCCAACATCAAAAAAACGCGCACGGTAGTTTTTTGAAAAGTTGTACAAACCTGTGCCCTCTGCCATTGCAGCGGTTATTGCGCAAACCTTATCGTTTTTTGCCGCAAGATCACAAAGTGCCTCCCCGGCAATATCGGAATAAGTTTTTTGCGTTGACGCACATTTACCCTTTTCAATATCAAACGCCGACACGCCGTGATAGTTTTTCGGCTGGTTTTCAGCGTGTACATAGCCTTTGCCCTTGGTCGTTACAACATGTATAAGCGACGGGCGGTTATAACTTTTTGCAATTGTAAAAAGTTTTTCCATATCGGCGATATTATGCCCATCAACAGGACCCAAATAATTAAATCCGAGACTTGTGAAAATATTATTTTTGTATACAAAACTTTTAAATGCCTCTTTAACAGAAAAGATCAGGCTGTAAATCGGCTTTCCGACAAGCGGAATTTTGAAAAGCAAATTGCTGATTGCAAATTTTACCTTGTGATATCCTTTTCGGTTTCTGAGTTTTGTAAACGCACGCGACATAGCGCCCACATTTTTTGATATAGACATTTTATTATCATTAAGAATAACAATAAAATTACTGTGTTTTCCGCCGGCATTATTGAGGGCTTCATAAGCCATACCGCCAGTCATGGCACCGTCGCCTATAACGGCAATAGCCGTACCGGCTTCGCCCATAAGTGCCTTTGCCTTATAAATGCCGTAAGCGGCTGAAATCGAATTACTGCTATGCCCTGTCACAAACGGATCATGCTCGCTTTCGGACGGGCGCATAAAACCTGATATTCCACCCTCTTTGCGAAGGGTTGAAAAGGCGTCAAATCTGCCCGTCAGCAATTTGTGCGCATACGATTGATGACCTACATCAAATATAATTGCGTCTTCCGGAGAGTTGAAAATGCGATGCAATGCAACCGTCAATTCAACGGCACCGAGACTTGATGCCAAATGACCGCCGTTTTTTGAAACAACATCAATTATTTCGGTTCGGATCTCATTGCACAGCAAGTCAAGGTCCGTATCGTTTAATTTTTTAACGTCGTCCGGCGATTTGATATTACTTAACAATTTATATTTCAAAATTTCTACATCCTTTAATAGTTACGTTCAAGAAGATATTCAGCAAGCTGACGCAACACGGTTGTATCACCGTCAAAAGAATTTAAATATTCATACGCCTCATCGGTATATTTTTTTGCCAGTTCACGGCAATATTCTACCCCAAGTCTTACAACAATGGTATCTTTATTGTTTTTTTCATCGCTGCCTGTAGGTTTACCGAGTATTTTAGCGTCGCCTAAGCGATCTAAAATGTCATCAATAATCTGAAAAGCAATTCCTACCTTTTCGCCGAACTTTTCAGCCATAGCAACTTTTTCATCATCTGCACCTGCAAGAATACATCCGCAAGCGCATGCTGTTTTAAGCAAAGCGCCTGTTTTTAAGCGGTACATTTCAAATAAAACACTGTCATCGGTATCGGAACTTAATGTCATATCAAGTACCTGACCGCCTATCATGCCCGGTGTTCCTGCCGAAGCCGAGAGATGTGATATTGCCTTTACTACACGCTCAGGTGCAATATTCATTGTTTTTGCAGCGACAGAAAATGCCTCTGTAAGCAGCGCATCTCCGCAAAGCAAAGCCATAGACTCGCCGAATTCTTTATGGCAAGAAGGTTTTCCACGCCTGAAATCATCGTTATCCATACAAGGCAAATCGTCATGAACGAGCGAATAAGAATGTATCATTTCAAGTGCGCACGCAAAATTGTATGCACAATCATCTTCGCCGCCGCAAAGTTTATAAAATTCAAGCAAAAGGATAGGCCTTATGCGTTTTCCGCCGTTTAAAACCGCATATCTGCAAGCACGCAGAACATCATCATACAGCTGACCGCTTTCCGAAAGAATTATATCCAGACGCGAGTCAATTTTTGCCTGATAGTCTTTAATTAACAAATCAACCATCCTGGTTTTCCTCCTCAAAATCCGTAAGCGAAGTTATTTTTTGCTTTACGTTTTCAAGATACTCCGCACACTCTTTTGAAAGATGAATACCCTTTTCAAAAAGCTCAATTGACTCATCAATCGTTGTGTTTTCATCTTCAAGATTTTTAGCGATATCTTCAAGTTCTTTTATAGATTTTTCAAAGTTAAAGTTATTTGAAGTCATAAGTTTTTTCCTCCACAGCCGTTACAGTGCAATCAACCTGACCGTCGGCATAATAAATTTTTATACTATCACCGGGTGAATTTTCACAGGCAGACTTTAATTGTCTGCCGTTTTTAACAACCGGAAGAAATCCCCTTGACATTGTTTTAAGCGGACTTAAAGCATCAATGCGCATAAATAAATTTTCGGCACGGTGCTCGGCATCTTTATATTTTGATTTAAACGCCAAAAGCAATCTGTCGCTCAAAGAGTCAAGCGAAAGCTGCTTTTTTTCAAAAAGTTTTTGCGGGGCATTTAATACGGATCTGTTTTTAACAGAATTATATAAAGATTCCGCAAAATGCAATTTTATCTCGGTACGGTTCTTTATAATGTTTCCTAACTGCAACACACGGTTTTTCAAATCGTTTTTATCGGGCACGGCAAGTTCAGCCGCATGCGACGGTGTTGAAGCTCGAACGTCGGCAACAAAGTCACATATTGTAAAATCGGTTTCGTGACCCACGGCAGATATTACAGGATACGGTGATTCGTAAATTTTACGCGCTAAGTCTTCATCATTAAAGCAATGCAGATCTTCGGCACTGCCGCCGCCGCGACCTATAATTATTGTATCAATGTTATCAAGCGTATACAAACGGTCAAGGGTCATAATCATATCTTTTGCCGCTGAGTCGCCCTGAACCAACACAGGACATATAACAACTTCACACTGCGGATAACGCTTTGAAGTAATATTTAAAATATCCTTTACAGCGGCACCGGTATCAGACGTAACCACTGCTATTCTTTTCGGATATTTAACAAGTGCGCGCTTGCTTTGGCTGTCAAAAAGGCCTTCGGCTTCAAGTTTTTCTTTAACCTGTTTAAACGCAAGTGCCAAATCGCCGTCGCCTACTGTATGAATTTCTTCGGCATAGAACTGATATTGACCGTCTTTTTCATACAGCGAAACTTTACCTTTGATTATAACCGCCATACCGTCCTGCGGAACAAACTTTACACGTGCGGCGTTACCCCTAAACATAACACAACGCACTGATGAAGATTTGTCTTTAAGCGTAAAGTACCAATGACCGCTTGAATAATGATTTTTAAAATTTGAGATCTCTCCGCTCACTGCAATTATTGCAAGCCGCGAATCATTTTCAATAAGTGATTTAACATAGGTGTTAAGTTGAGTAACGGTTATTGTGTCAATCATTACCGTTCGCTTTTTCAACAGTAGAAAGTATGCCGTTTACAAAAGAAGCATCGTCTTTTGTTGCATATTTTTTTGTAAGTTCTACCGCCTCGTTTATGGACACCGAAACCGGAATATCACTACAATAATTTATTTCATATATTGCAAGTCTTAAAACGGCAAGCGTTGTCTTTGTAATGCGGCTGACACTCCATCCCACCGCATACTTAGATATAACACCGTCTATTTTTTCAAGATTTTCAAAAACACCGAAAAATACATTTTTTATATAGTCGTCAGCTTTAATATCACGCACTTCTTCTGCGACTGAAAGTATCTCTTCCGAAGGGGCATCATTAAATTCTTTTTCAAAAATAAGAATAAATGCTTCTTCACGGGCTTGCTTACGGGTCATACTGCACCAACTTTCATAATTATGTAATTCATTATACAACCATATATGTTTTTTTGCAAGGTAAAAGGTGAAAAAATATTCAAAATTTGTGAATATATGCATTGTAATTTTGTTGTTGACAAAAAAATTGCACTGTGCTATACTTATTGCGTTGATAGAGGTGCATTCAGCAAAGAGTAGCGCGACAACACGGTTGCCGAAACTACGCGTGAAAGGTGCTAATGCCGAAGCGGGTGCGTTGGCAAACACCCTGCTGGCAGTTCGGATAATATCCGCCCTGCTGTCGCATTTATGCGGAGCGCTATCCGACTAAAATTTAAAACACACACATTGTATTAAATTTTCGGAGATAGCGGCTGTTTATATGCTTGCTATCTTATTTTATTTTTTGTGAGGTATTAACTTATGAAAACCACAATTTTTGAAGGAGCAGCCACAGCAATTATAACCCCGCTCAATGAAAACGGAATTGATTTTGAAGCATTCGGCAGATTGATTGAGTGGCAAATTTCTGAAGGAATTGACGCGATTGTTGCTGCAGGCACTACGGGCGAAGGTTCCACACTTACCGATGAGGAACACAGAGCGGTTATAAAATTTTGTGTAGAAAAAGTTAACGGCAGAGTGCCGGTAATTGCGGGAACCGGTTCAAACGATACAGCGTATGCCGCACAGCTTACAAAATACGCTTGCGAAGCGGGTGCCGATGCTGTACTTTTAGTAACGCCCTACTATAATAAAGCTACACAAAACGGATTGATCAAGTCTTTTACGGCAGTTGCAGATATAAGTACAAAACCGTGCATACTTTACAACGTGCCGAGTCGTACAGGTTGCAACATAAAACCCGAAACCTGCGCGGTGCTTGCAAAACACCCGAATATTGTTGCAATAAAAGAAGCAAGCGGCGACATTTCGCAAATAGCCGCAATTTCGCACTTATGCGGTGACAGTATTGATATATATTCGGGAAACGATGATCAGATTGTGCCTGTTCTCTCTTTGGGCGGAAAGGGCGTTATTTCGGTACTGTCTAATTTGCTGCCTCGCGAGACATCACAAATATGCCACAGCTTTTTAAACGGCGATGTTAAAACCGCACGCGATATGCAGCTTGAATATCTGCCACTCATTAACTCACTGTTTTGTGAGGTCAACCCCATACCTGTAAAAGCGGCAATGTCCGCAATGGGATACGGCAGTAATATATTAAGATTACCCCTCACCCCTATGGAGGAAGCAAAAAAAAACAGACTCATATCAGATATGCGCAATTGCGGAATTAAATTTTAACTTTATAAGAAAGAAGATATTATTATGAGAATAGCAATTTACGGTTACGGCAATTTGGGAAAAGGCGTCGAGTGTGCGGTAAATGCTGCCCCTGATGCAGAACTTTTCGGTGTGTTTACACGTCGTGACCCCGAAAAAGTTAAAACCGTCGGCAATGCCGATGTTTATTCTGTTGATGACATTCTAAAATATAAGGACAAAATTGATGTTGTTGTTATTTGCGGCGGAAGTGCAACGGACCTACCGCAGATGACCCCAAAACTTGCAAAAGAATTCAATGTTATTGACAGCTTTGACACGCACGCAAAAATACCCGAACATTTTGCAAATGTTGACAGATCTGCAACCGAGTCAAAGCATACCGCACTTATTTCATGCGGTTGGGATCCGGGTTTATTTTCGGTTAACCGACTGTACGCCTCTTCAGTTCTTCCCTGCGGAAAAGACTGCACATTTTGGGGAAAAGGCGTAAGTCAGGGTCACTCAGACGCTATTAGGCGTATTGAAGGTGTGAAAGATGCTAAACAATATACCGTTCCGATTCAATCAGCTTTGGACGCTGTAAGAAACGGCGATATGCCGGAACTTACTACCAGACAAAAGCACCTGCGTGAATGTTATGTTGTTGCAGAGTACGGTGCAGACAAAGCAAAAATCGAATCAGAAATTAAAACAATGCCTAATTATTTTGCCGATTATAACACAACGGTTCACTTCATAACAGAAGAAGAATTAAAAAACAACCACTCCGGCATTCCGCACGGCGGTTTTGTAATAAGAACCGGTACAACGGGCGTAAATAACGAAAACAAACATATAATCGAATATAATTTAAAACTTGATTCAAACCCCGAATTCACCGCAAGTGTACTTGTAGCCTATGCAAGAGCAGTCAACAAATTGTTTTTACGCGGTGTATACGGATGCAAAACCGTTTTTGACATCGCACCATCGGATTTATCACCTATGTCAAACGCAGAAATAATAAAAAATATGCTTTAAACAAAAAATCGCAGTTTTTTATATATAACTGCGATTTTAAATTTTAATAATTTATTTTCGACGTTTTTTGGATACGAAATTGACATATAATCATTATAGTGATATAATATTTTAATAGATTTATATGTAAGGAGGTTGTTTTATGGATGATAAAATAGATGTTTACAATAAAATTTTTGAGTTAATAGAAAACAAAAAATTTTTAGAGTTAAAACAGATACTTTCCGATATGCAACCTGCCGATATTGCGGAAATATTTGACGACGCAAATACAAAAGATATTCCGGTAATATTCAGAGTTTTGCCGAAAGAGCTTGCTGCCGAAGTTTTTGTTAACTTAGAAAGCGATATGCAGCAACTGCTCATTGACGCATTCAGTGATAAAGAACTACGTGAAGTAATTGACGAATTATTTATGGATGACACGGTTGACATCATTGAAGAAATGCCTGCAACTGTGGCAAAACGTATACTTAAACATACAGACTCGGATACCAGACGTATGATAAATCAATTGCTTGATTATCCAGAAGACAGCGCCGGCAGCATAATGACTACCGAATATATCGATTTGAAAAAGGATATGACGGTAAATGAGGCGTTTGACCGCATCAGAAAAATAGGCATTGACACAGAAACAATTTATTCTTGTTATGTTATAAGCAGTCGCCGAAAACTTATAGGCACTGTGTCACTCCGCGATTTGCTTTTAAATGATAAAGATTGCGTTTTAAGCGATCTTATGGATGAAAATGTTATCGCGGCAAACACCCTTGACGACAAGGAAGACGTCGCCTTAATGTTTGACAAATACGATATACTTGCGCTGCCTGTTGTTGATAAGGAAAACCGCCTTGTGGGCATTATAACCGTTGACGACGTCATCGACGTAATTCAGGAAGAAGCAACCGAAGATATTGAAAAAATGGCTGCTATACTTCCGAGTGACCACAGTTATTTCAGAACCAATGTTTTTGAAACATTTAAGGCAAGAATACCGTGGTTGCTTTTGCTGATGATTTCGGCAACATTTACCGGTAGCATAATTTCGGGATTTGAAAACAAAATTGCAATTTTTCCGGCGTTGGTTGCGTTTATACCGATGCTTATGGACACGGGCGGTAATTCTGGCGGACAGGCCTCGGTAACAATTATACGCAGTATGTCTATGGGAGATATTGAGTTCAAAGACATATTCAAGGTTATATGGAAAGAAGTACGCGTTGCTTTTCTGTGCGCCGTAACACTGGCGTCGGTAAATGCAGTTAAACTGTTTTTAATTGATAATTTACTTTTGAATAACCTTGATGTGGGTCAGGCAACCAGAGAGATTGTTGTTGTATGCGTGACTTTATTCTTTTCGGTTATAGTTGCAAAACTGATAGGCTGCATACTGCCTATTTTGGCAAAAAAAATCGGTTTTGACCCTGCGGTTATGGCAAGTCCGCTCATTACAACAATAGTAGATGCAGTTTCACTTTTAATATATTTCGGCATTGCTTCGCTTATTCTTATGTAAAATATTGAAATTTTAGGTACAAAAACACTCTGCAAAAAATATTGGCAGAGTGTTTTTTATTGTATAAAAAAGGTTGTTAAGTGAAATCTTAACAACCTTTTTGAATATGAGAGTTACCTATCGCGGATTGCGTCAATAGGCTTTTTGGACGCTATGCGATAAACCGGTATAAAGCTTGAAATAAATGCTACAAATATACTTACGAACAGCAGTAAAACAATTTGCCTGGGTCCGAATGTCAGCAACGTTATCAATATACCTAAGTTATTTCTTATAAGATGGTTTATAATAAGCGTAACGGTTAACACACCGGCAGCAGACAGAATAAAGTTGATCATTGCAATAATAAAACTTTCAGAGAAGAATATTCTGAACACATCATTGCTGCGGGAACCTATTGCACGGAGTATTCCGATTTCCTGTTTTTTGTATGAGATGCTTGTTCCGATGAAATTGGCGAGCATTACTGCGGCAAACAACGCAAATCCCAAACCGATATATAAGAATACCTTTGCAAGTTGCTTCAGTTCGCTGTTTATTGTATCAAGTTCAAACGTAACCGAGTTTTGAATTGGATATCTGGTATTGCCTTTGTCGGTATAACAGTAAGACACCAACTGTTTAATATCATTCTTTTCGGCAGGCATATTTCCTGCGGCAAAAACATATTTAGCATCCTTATCATCGCCGAACTGATCAAACAAAGTTTGTGATACTACAACTGTGTTTCCGATACCTTTGACTTTTTCATTTGTAGGAATAAAGCCTACTATTTTATATCTGTCTTCATTGCTGTAATCGTTTGAGCCAAACAAATTTTTGCTTAAAAATGCCGAATTGTTCTTAGATAAAACTTTGGCGATATCAATACTGCCGTCCTCTTTATGCGGTGCGTTTTCGGTATCCCATACGCTGAGACACTCCTGTGTGACGATTATCTCTTTATCACCGAGCGACTTTTTCTCGCCGTTAACCCATGATACGTTTGAAGTATCAATTTTATCAATTGTTGTAATATAACCCGGATCTACTGTGAAATCACTGCCGTTAAACCACATATAGCCTTTTGATATATTGTATATATCGGGTTCTGCATCCATCAACTTCTGCAATTTGCCCTTACCGACCATAATAAGCGAGGCGAAACTGTATGCGCGGTGTGATTCAAACTCGTTCATTAAAGCATAGTCCAATATCTGTTGTGCGGATGTCTGATTTTCTTTTTTCTCTATTAAACCTTTATAGCGCGAGAGATCGATTTTAGTATCAACTATACCTGTAATTTTATATTTAACACCGTTTAATGTCACGGTTTTATCAAGTAAATCGCTGTAATCCTTTATATCGCTGAACACAACCGACTCTTTGCCTTTTGAATCTTTTACAACTGTGCCGTCGGTATACTGTTTCTTTTGAAACACTTCAAAAATGTACTTACTTACGGCAATTTCATCCTTGTCGCTATCCGGAATTCTGCCTGCTACAAGGCCGTAATTCATAGATTTTAAAGTTTTTTCATCAATCTCGGTAAAGCCGGAAAATGCCGTGCTGTATATTTCATAGTCGGTTTCACTGGTTTTTATTTCTTCATTGATATTGCCGGCAATAGTAAGCTCAGCACCTTTTGGTAAAAATACCGCACTCATATTGACGCCTGTGTTTTTATTTATATCGGCAATATCCTTATCAGACAAATTACCGGTTTCGTACCAATTATCTCCGTATTTTTTGCTCTTTACAACCGAAGCAAAATTCACATTGGTGTCATAAATAGAATTTGTGCAGACTTTAATATGGTTATACGCAGCAAATGTATCGGCAAGCCCGAACAATCCGAAAGCGATACAAGAAAGCAATATTGTAATCACCAGTTTGAACTTTTTATGTTTAAGACCGCTTGAACCCATTTTAAAGGCGTTATGCAAAGGCAATTTTGATTTGATGAGTTTAAACGATTTGTTTTTGTCAACAAGTATATTTTCAACGTCGGTCTTTTTAAAGTCACGACTTCTGTTTTTATTGAAGTTGATTTTTAAATCGTTATTTTTAATTTGGTCAATATATTCGTTTATGTGTTTTAAATCGTCCTCAGTGAGGTGGTAACCGCCCTTAACGGTAATGTCGTTATCACCAAAAGTAATATTTTCATCGGCAGTAACTTCAGAAGTTGTATCTATTGATATATCGTCAATAATCTGTCCGTCTGCAAGTTCGATAATTCTGTCGGCATAATTGTCGGCGAATTCACGGTCATGCGATACAACGATAATAAGTTTTTCTTTAGATAATTTTTTAAGCGTATCCAAAACCTGTTTGCCTGTGTTGGAATCAAGCGCGCCGGTGGGTTCGTCAGCCATAATAATTTCAGGATTTTTAACAAGTGCTCTTGCAATTGCCACACGTTGTTTCTGACCGCCGGAAAGTTCGTTTGGCTTTCGATTGCCGTAACCGGCTAAATCAACCTGAGAAAGTATATTGTTTATAATATCATCCGAGGCTTTTTTGCCCTGAAGTTCTATTGCGATTGCAATATTTTCACCGACATTAAACTCATCGAGAATATTGTATTCCTGAAAAATAAAACCCACGTAAGTGTTTCTGTATGAATCAAAATGATTTTGTTTAAAATCCTTTGAAGAAACACCGTTAATAATTATTTCGCCGCTTGTATAACGGTCAAGTCCGCCCAAAAGATTCAGCAGCGTTGATTTACCGCTGCCCGATTTGCCGAGTAAAAACACCATTCCCCTATCAGGTAACTTTAAACTGATGTTATTAAGAGCGGTAACGGGTACGCCTTTTTTGGGTTTATAAACCTTTGATAAATTTTTGATTTCAAGCATAAAAAATCTCCTATCAGTAATTTTTTAGTTCTTCTTTTACATCGGACAAAAAATCTTTCCAGGCATTATTGTTTTCAACATAATACTTTGGGCAATCTTTTCCGGTTATATCATAATGCCGTATAACATTATTGGATTTAAGAGATGAATTATCACATAACCACGCGGTAAGTTTTACAAGCGAATCGTACGTTGCGTCTGTAAATTTACCGGTATCATCGGGGTGACATACTTCAATTGAAATTGTATCAAGATTGCGGTTATTGCTTGCGGCGGATTTTTCATCAAGAGGCAGGCACTGTATTATTTCACCGTCTAAACCGATAACAAAATGCGAACAAACATCGGTGTCGGTTTTATCAAAGTAGTCGCGGTTATTTTGTGCGGTTGTTCCGGCATTGCCGGTATAGTGAATAACAATATCATTCACAGCAACAAGTTTAACGCCGGTTCTGGCGTCGCCGGTATGAATTAAATTAACATCAACATATTCAGGCGGAGTCAACGATTTTAGTTTAATTTTTTTGTTTTTTGTTATTCCGCTTAAAACTTTTGCAGCATTACCTGAACGCCCGCCTGTATTTTTATAGATTAAAAAGCCGCTTAATGCCAACAAGATAACTAAAACAAACAATATGATGTTTCTTGTTCGTTTTTTACGCTTTATGCGGCGCCTTATAATTAGTTTTTCGTAATTAGACAGATTAGCCGTGCCCATAATCATTCCCCGATAGTTTTAAATGTTATAATTGCTTTAAACAAATCGCCGTCAATATCAATCTCGAAACTTCCGTTTTGGAGTTCTGTAAGACTCTTGGCGATAGAAAGGCCTAAACCGCTGCCTTCGGTATTACGCGAACGGTCACCGCGCACGAAGCGCTCGGTAAGTTCATCACCTGAAACCGTCAACGGCATTTCAGATATGTTTTTAAAAGTAATTACTGCTTTGCCGTTATCGCATTTGAGTTCAATAAACACCCTGGTTCCGGGCATAGCATACTTACAGATATTGTTGAGCAGATTATCAAAAACGCGCCAAAGTCTTCTGCCGTCGGCTAAAACATAAATTTCCTGATTTTCAATTGCCTGAACAAATTGCAGGTTTTTTAATTCAAAGCGTTCGGCGTATTCACCTATTGCCTGATTTATCAAAAGCGACAGGTTACATTTTGTGAGTTCAACCGATAGATTGCCGGTAGACGCTTTAGATGCTTCTACCAGGTCCTCAATAAGTTTTTTAAGACGTTTTGACTGACGGTCCAATACGTTTATATACTGATTTATGTTCTCGTTGTCACATTCTTCTTTTTTAATTAGGTCAACATAATTTACTATTGAAGTAAGCGGCGTTTTTATATCGTGAGAAACATTTGTAATAAGCTCGGTTTTAAATCGCTCACTTTTAACCTTATCGTTTATCGCAACCTGCAGGCCCTGATTGATGTTATTAAGGCTTTCGGCAAAATCTTTGATGTCACCGTACATATATTTAGTATCGATTTTATTTTCAAGGTCACCGTTAACTATTTTTTCGCCGCCTTTTTTAACCTTTTGAAACGCAATTGCAGCAAGTAATAAAAATACGGATATAACAACACTTATAAGCATCCAAAGCACTGCAAAATTATCGGTTTCATACATATTTACAATTAAAATCAATTCAATGATCAATATTGCACCGATGACAATTGCCACTTTATAAACGGTTGCAAAATTTTTATAAATATGCTTTACGATACCGCCGAATTTTGCCAGATATCCGAACAGCTTATATAAAACGGAGTGCTTGACAATGCTTTTTGCCTTTGTTTGCACCACAATGCTGAGAATATACCAAAGCAGTAAAAAATACATAAAAGCAAGTATTATAATTCCGAAAACAATATATGATGCAAGTGTTCTGATATTGCCCAATAATTCTAAACAGATGATGCCCGCAAATACGGTAATAACCGTTAAAATATCTGCCGGAATATTATTGATAATATTAACCGAAATTTCATTACTGCCTTTATGATGGCCTACCGAAATGAAAATGTAACTGTATACAACAATTGAAAGGGCAAATGACGCTATTGCCGTAAAAATCAATACAAACCTGTTGTTGTACCCAAAAGTTATCAGTTTGTCAACAAGCCAGAATCGGTCTGTGTATTTCATCTTCTGTGGAATATATACAGTAAGTTTTATTTCATCCTTACCGTCAACCTCGGTTAATTCCTCACCGGTTTCTTTATCATAAATATAATATTCGCCATCATCAGTGTACGAATTGTGATATTCAACACCGTTGTCGCCGCGGAGTTCGCCGTAGTAATTGACGTAATATCTTTGTGTTATTGTTTTGGTTGCCTTTGCGATATAGTCATCATAATTATAATTTGTTATTATATCGCCGGTTGTAAGATTTTCAACCTCGTAATATACGTTTTTATCGGCATAGTAATCTGCCGGTGAATCCTGATATATGGTTTCAAGGTTATACAATTCCTGCTTGGCAAGATTGCCCATAATCGAACTTTCACAGCCGATAAAATCACTTGTGTAAAAATCGTTAACAAGCATAACAAAAATACCAAAAACAGAAAGAGCCATTGTAAAGAAAATGAAGAATGATAAAACTATTGCCGAAATTTTAATTGCAATATTGTTTAAAGCGTTTTTCATAGATTATCCCTCGAATTTGTAACCGTGCGCCCATACGACCTTTAAGTAACGCGGATCGGACGGGTTTATTTCAATTTTTTCGCGAAGATGACGAATATGCACCGCAATTGTGTTTTCTGCACCGAATGCCATTTCCTTGCGTACATTTTCATATATTTCTTTTTGTGACAATACCCTGCCCTTATTTTTCATAAGCAGTTTTAAAATTTCATATTCGGTAGGCGTGAGATTTACGATCTCACCGTCAACTGTTACGATTTTCGACGCGTCATCAAGCGATATGCCGCCTATTGTTAAAACTGCGTTATCGGATATTTGTGTACCGCCTAATTTTGTGTACCGCCTTATTTGCGAGCGCACCCTTGCAAGCACTTCAACGGGATTAAAAGGTTTTGTGATGTAATCATCGGAACCTACATTAAGACCTAAGATCTTGTCGGTGTCCTCACTTTTGGCGGTGAGCATAATAATGGGAACATTGCTGCATTCACGGAGTTTTACCATAGCGGTTATACCGTCCATAACAGGCATCATAATATCAAGCAATATCAAATGCACCTCATTTTCAGACGCAATGTCAACTGCCTCTTTGCCGTTATAGGCGGTCAATACATTGTAGCCGTCAGACTCAAGATAAATCTTTAGTGCTGAAACTATGTCCTTTTCATCGTCACAAACAAGAATATTATACATTCTCCCCAACCTCCGAATATATTTTAGCAGGATATTTTTTAAGATAAAAGCGGAATAAATATTAAGAATTCTTTAATGTTGCAATTTTGCATTTTAAATGATAGAATGTAATTGTTATTATAACATTTTAAAGGAGGCAATACAATATGAAACACGAACTTTTACTGTCGTGTCCTCCTGTAATCAGGGATTTTTTGACATACAGCGAAGTAATAAAAGGAAAATCGGCAAAATCTGTTGAAGAATATTACTTTGATCTGCAGACTTTTTTCAGATATATACTTTTAATTCGCGGCAAAGTTGACCGCGAAACCGATTTTGAAAATATTGATATTACCTGTGTAGACGCAGAACTGATAAAGACTGTTACAATATCCGATTTGTACTCTTTTATAGTATTTTGCAAAGAGGAACGCGGAAACAGCGCGGCAACACGTGCAAGAAAGACCTCTACCCTGCGTATTTTTTTCAAGTATCTTTCGTCACAGATACATCTGTTAGAAAATAATCCGGCAGAACTTTTAGAATCACCTAAAGTTAAATCCGCACTGCCGAAGCATTTAACGCTTGAAAATTCACTTGAATTATTGTCATCCGTTGACGGACCTAACAAAGAGCGTGACTACTGTATATTGACGTTGTTTTTAAATTGCGGTATGCGTTTGTCTGAATTATGCGGTCTTAATTTAAGCGATATACGGTCTGACGGCACGTTGCGTTTGCTTGGCAAAGGCAATAAAGAACGGATAGTATACATAAACGACGCGTGCAGTGACGCGATAAAGGCGTATCTTGCAGTAAGGCCTAACGACGGTATAAATTACAATGACCGCAATGCGCTTTTTATAAGCAGAAACAAACGGCGGATAAGTAATAAAACTGTTCAACATATTGTAAAAACATATCTTGAAAAAGCAGGGCTTGGCGGTCAGGGTTTTTCAACGCATAAACTCAGACACACGGCAGCAACACTGATGTATCAACACGGTAATGTTGACATAAGGGTGCTTAAAGATATTTTAGGTCACTCAAACCTCGGCACAACACAAATTTATACGCATATTTCAGACAGTCAAATTAAAAACGCAATTGACTCTAATCCGCTTTCTAACGTTAAGAACAACAAAAAAGCACCGTAATTTTCATAAATGCGAAAATTACGGTGCTTATTTTTATTTGAAGAATACCAGCGGACCCTGATTGCCGCTTGAATTATCTTTTGAAGTGTCGCCGCTGTCAGAACTTGAATTATCTGCCGAACTGTTATTATCACCGGAAGTACTGCTGTTGTCGGTCATATCA
>CAKSDJ010000032.1 GCA_934445015.1 uncultured Eubacteriales bacterium
GCTTATACACTCGTCAAAATTAGAAGAACTTTTTGTATAACCTCCGTGGTTTTGCATTGTTACATTGAAAACAAAATAAGGTACAGATTTATCGCGGTTTTCGTAATCATCGATAATAAGACCGTAATCGTAACTGTCACTTACATATTGCCTTATCAGCATATTTTTGCGGTCGGGGTAGTATGTGTCTATAAGTGACTGCAAATAATCGGCGTCGCTTCCGTTCTGAATATAGTCGTTCAAAATAGAAACGTCAACAAAATTTTCAAGGCTTAAAAATGAATTAAAGCCGAAATTGTTATAAACCTTAACACGGTTCCAGCCGTTTGCGTAATACGGATGTATCGCAAGCGATGAATAACCCTGCGCCTCAAGGGTTGAAACAAGCGATGCAAGCGGATTTTTAACATAAAGCATATATGCGTTACTGCCGGATGGCAAAAACGCGGTCGAATGACCTGTGATAAACTCAAATTCGGTGTTGGATGTGCCTGCACCTATAACCGGAACATAAAGATTGCCTTTTATAGTGTTTTCGGTAAGGCTGTGCATAAACGGCATATAATCCTGATTGGTTGTAAATTCACCCAGTACGCTTAAGTCCGACAAAGATTCGTTCATTATGCAAATTATATTAGGTTCTTTACCTGTGACCGGAATTTTGGTCTGCTCATCATTATCTTTGCTTACCGTACTTGAAACGTAATCGCCTACCGAGTTTGCGTCATATCCGCTCGGCTCAGACATATACAAATATTTGGTATTGCAAAAAAAGCTGAGTACAAATCCGTAGTTGCGGTAGCCGCGCGACTGATTCCAGAAATCGGGGCGCACACCGGCGTCGGCAAATATCGAAGTAAAGTAAAACAAACCCATAATACAGGCGAAAAACGTACCCATAAATGTGCGTGATACTATTTTTGTAATTGTATTGTAAGCGGGAGTTTTGATTTTGATACCGAGTACAAGCATAAATGCAAAAAGCAATACGCCCGTTACCATAGTATAAGTTAATGAGTAATTGTATGTGTTTGCTACATTTGCGGCGGTTGTAATGCTTAAAAAGTCCATAGGTATAAAAGGTGTGCCGCGGAACTCAAGTATATAGCAGTGTGCGAGTGCCAAACCGAAACATATAATGTTTACAACCAGAACAGATACGCGCAGACTGCCGCACAACGCAAAAATAAGAAAATAAAACAGTAATATTACTATATAATTGCCCAAAAATCCCAGATATGTCATATCATAAATGAAAGTGTTGTTAAGGCACTCTGTCATAGTCATGGTTAAAACGGGCAATAAAAAAATTAACATTAAATGCCATATTTTATTAAACTTATTGTTCTTTATTTTTAAATTGTACGCAATAAACGCTCCTATAATCAATGGGGCAATAAGCGCAAAGGCAAGTAATAACCATTTTGCATTTATGGTAAGCGACGTAAATTTTTTGCTTTCGCATATAACAAAGATCAAAAGAACGGTCGCTATTGCGGAACCCGTTATTCTTGACTTTTTGCTGCTGCAAATTTCAAATGTGTTTACAAAAAAATCTTTTATTTTATTACAAAAAGCCGAAGCTTTTTCGTTGACTTTTGAAATGTCCATTTTAATTATCCTTTCAAATAAAACGAAACTGTTTTACCGTTTCAGATTGATATTAAAACAAATATTAACTAATTTATTATATCACTTTTTATAAAAAAAACAAGATTCAATATATTAAGAAGTAATTAACATAATAAAAAACGCTCTGTGCAAACGGTATACGTTTAAACACAGAGCATTTTTGGTGCTTTAAAATTATTTATTTAAGGTTTTCAGAATTTCATTATTCTGTAAAAGAATATGGCCTATTCCGAACAGGGGAAAGAATACGCACGCTGCAATAACCGTACCGAAAATTATCATCGCAAGACCCAAAGCCATCGAAAAGGCGGTCTTTGAAAACAGGATAAATGCTGCGACAAGACTTAATATAATTATTGCAAACGCTACAACAAATGCGATAATTTTAATTATATTACCGAGATTTTTATATAAGCCTTCGGTGTATGCCATTACGGGATTTCTTCTTGCCCTGAACTCTTTAGAGGTAGAACTGATATCCTCAATAGTGTTGTTAAAATTTGCATTGTTTTCAGACATAGTGCATTCTCCTTAATAAATATTATACGCGTGCCACACCTATGATGAGGGCTTCGCCGTTTATATCCCATTCTTTAGAATAGCCGTTAACGCAGCCGGCTTTTATTGAATCTGCCAAAGTATCAGACGCAATGTCTGCCGACATTTTTTCAATGATCTCAATTGCACGGTCACTGCCGTTTACGGTTACGTTTATATGGTCAACAACGTTAAATCCTGCCTCTTTGCGCATAGTTTGTATTTTACTTACTATTTCGCGGGCAAAACCCTCTTCAATAAGATCATCGGTAAGGGTCGTGTCAAGTGCAACGGTTATTCCGCGGTCGCTTACCGTGTAAAAACCTTCGCGCTGTTTTGCTTCAATAAGCAAATCTTCGGCAGAAAGGTGAACATCACCCGACGTAAGATTTAAAACTATTTCACCGTTTTTGTCAAGTTCGGCCTTTGCCTTGTTACCGTCAAGTTCCGAAAGTGCCGCGCGTATTTCGCCGAGCTGTTTGCCGTACTTCGGACCTACTGTTTTAAGCTGCGGTTTAAACAGATATGAAACAAAGTTATCAACTTCATTTGTAAAGCAAACGTTTTTGATGTTGAGTTCATCTTTAATTATGTCGGCAAAATAACTGTCAAGCGACAAATCGCATTTAACGTACATTGTTGCAAGGGGTTGGCGGTTCTTTATTGCCGAACCGTTACGCGCACTGCGGCCCAGAACCACAATTTCAAGTACGCTTTCCATATTTTGCTCAAGCGTTTTGTCAATTGCGTTTTCATCCACTTTGGGGAAATCGCAAAGGTGTATGCTTTCAGGTGCGCTTTTATCAACGTTGCGGACAAGGTTCTGATAAATGCTTTCAGCCATAAACGGAATCATCGGAGCAGCCGTTTTGGCGGTGGTGACAAGTGCGTTATAAAGAACCAGATAAGCGGTCTCTTTGTCGGGGGTCATACCCTGAACCCAATAACGCTCTCTGCCGCGGCGTACATACCAGTTGCTCATTTCATCAACAAAATCCTGCAAAGCACGGGCGGCTTCCGGTATGCGATAAGCCGAAAGATTTTCGTCAACCGCCTTTACCATTGAATTGAGTTTCGAAATAAGCCATTTATCCATAACCGTAAGATTATTCGGGTCAAGGGTGTGCTTGGTCGGGTCAAACTCATCAATGTTGGCATAAAGCACGTAAAAGGCATAGGTGTTCCAAAGGGTACCCATAAATTTGCGCTGACCCTCAACTACCGCTTTGCCGTGAAAACGGTTTGGCAGCCACGGTGCAGAGTTTGTATAAAAATACCAGCGTATTGCATCGGCACCGTAACTTTCAAGAGCGTCAAACGGGTCAACCGCGTTGCCCTTGGATTTAGACATTTTCTGACCGTTTTCATCCTGTACGTGACCTAAAACAATAACATTTTTAAACGGTGCCTTGTTAAATATAAGCGTAGATATCGCCATAAGCGAGTAGAACCAACCGCGTGTCTGGTCAACCGCTTCGGATATAAAATCGGCAGGGAACTGCGATTCAAACAGTTCTTTGTTTTCAAACGGATAATGATGTTGTGCAAACGGCATTGAGCCTGAGTCAAACCAACAGTCAATAACCTCGGGTACGCGGTGCATTTGTTTTCCGCAATGGGGGCATTTAATAGTAACCGCGTCAATGTAGGGCCTGTGCAGTTCTATATCGTCTGGGCAGTTGTCTGACATTGATTTCAGTTCTTCAATGCTGCCTATTGAATGCAGATGACCGCATTCGCAGGTCCATATATTAAGCGGTGTACCCCAATACCTGTTACGCGAGATACCCCAATCCTGAACGTTTTTGAGCCAGTCACCGAAACGGCCTTTGCCTATACTTTCGGGAATCCAGTTAACGGTATCGTTGTTGCGTATAAGGTCGTCTTTAACATTGGTCATTTTTATGAACCACGACTCACGCGCGTAGTAGATAAGCGGAGTATCACAGCGCCAGCAATGCGGATAGTCATGTTCAAATTTAGGTGCGTCAAAAAGCAAGCCTTTTTTGTCAAGGTCGGCAAGTACCAACGGGTCGGCTTCTTTTACAAATTTACCGGCGTAGTCGGTTTCGGCTGTCATATTACCGTTGCCGTCTACCAACTGAACAAACGGCAGGTCGTATCTTCTGCCTACGCGTGCGTCGTCTTCACCGAAAGCCGGCGCGCAGTGAACAATACCTGTACCGTCGGTCATGGTAACATAGCCGTCGCACATTACAAAGTATGCTTTTTTGTTCTGTTTTTCGCAGATCGGTTTTGCACAGTCAAAAAGCGGCTCATACTCTTTGTATTCAAGTTCCGAACCCTTGTATTTTTCAATTATTTCATAGGCAGGTTTTTCTTCGGTTGCCAGTTTGCCCAAAACTTTGTCAAGCAGCGCATCAGCCATATAGTATGTGTAACCGTCGGCTGCATTGACTTTGCAATACGTTTCATCGGGGTTAACGCAAAGCGCCACGTTTGACGGCAGCGTCCACGGAGTAGTGGTCCACGCAAGAAAATATGCGTCTTCACCCACTGCTTTAAATCTGACAACGGCGCTGCGTTCTTTTACCGATTTATAACCCTGTGCCACTTCATGTGAAGAAAGCGGAGTTCCGCAGCGTGGGCAATAAGGCACTATTTTAAAGCCCTTGTAAAGCAGACCTTTATCAAAAATCTTTTTAAGAGCCCACCATTCGGATTCAATAAAGTTATTATCGTAAGTTACGTACGGGTTATCCATATCAGCCCAAAAGCCAACGGTTTTTGAAAAGTCCTCCCACATACCTTTATACTTCCACACGCTTTCTTTGCAGTGGTCAATAAAAGGTTCAAGGCCGTATTTTTCAATCTGTTCCTTACCGTCAAGACCCAAAAGTTTTTCAACTTCAAGTTCAACCGGCAGACCGTGGGTATCCCAACCGGCCTTACGCGGAACCATATAGCCTTTCATTGTGCGGTAACGCGGAATCATATCTTTTATAACACGGGTAAGCACGTGACCTATATGCGGCTTGCCGTTTGCGGTAGGCGGACCGTCATAAAAAACATAAGGCTCGCCTTTTGCGCGCGTGTCGATACTTTTTTCAAAAATTTTGTTTTCATCCCAAAATTGCTTAATTTTTTTCTCTTGCTCTACAAAATTAAGGTTAGGAGAAATGCTGTCATACATTTTAAAAACAATCCTTTCAAATTTAATAATCGGATTTATTCGGATTAAAAAATCCCCGTCCTAAATAGGACAGGGATGAAAAACTCATCGCGTGTTAAACCACCTATTTGAACGGACATACATCCGCGCTCCCGATAACGGCGGAGATAACCGTCAAACGCTAATCGGCAAACGCTTTTCACGCAGAGGCTCAAAAGTGATATTCACGCGTTTTTTACCGCCGGCCTTTCACCGCCGCCGACTCGCTTTGGGTAAATTGTAAGCGCGCTACTGTCTTTGTCACAGCTTTTATTAAAACAATATTACCACAGCCGGCAAAAAAAATCAATAGAAAACTGATTAAAAAGCATTATTACGGAAAAAATAGTAAACAGGTATATTTTGACAGTTAAGGAGTATATATATGTTAAGCAAAAGAACGGTTGTAAAAATAGTATCATTTTTGTGTGCGGCAGTGTTTTCCGCAATGGGTTTTGCTTTTAAAGAACGTGCCGAAAAGCACAGATATTTGACTATGATCGAAAATCAGTATACAAGTTCTTTTGAACAGCTCGACAGCAGTCTTAATAATATAACCGATTCGCTTGAAAAGGTGATCTATGTTTCATCGGCAAAAAAAATGAGCGCCCTTTCGGCAGAAATTTTCAGCGAATCGGAACTCGCAAAAACCGCTCTTTCGAGTCTGCCTGCCGCAGAGGGTAATCTTTCTACAATTTATCGGTTTTTATCGCAGGTGGGCAACTATGCGCTTGCGGTTTCAAAAAATATAACCGATGAAAATTCTGTTACCGACGCTCAGCGCGAGCAATTAAAGGTGCTTCGCGATACCGCAAAAACCGTGTCGCAGGTCATAAGCGACTCAAACATAGAGTACAACACGCCCGAAAAATGGGCAGAGTCGGTAGAAAACAAACTGAACGGCAGCATAAACGGCGAATCGCTTGCAAATTCGCTTACCGAGTTAGAGGAAAATCTTTCAGACTATCCAACACTTATATATGACGGCCCGTATTCGGACCATATTTTAACCAAAGAGCCGCTTATGACGACAAACGCAACGGTTTTTTCCGAAAATGAGGCACTTGCCGTCGCACAGGAAACCGTTGGCAAAAATTCGCAGATAAAGTTTGAGGGGATGCAAAAAGGCAGGATAGAGTGTTACCGTTTTGCCGACAACAACGTAAATGTTGCCGTAAGCAAAAGGGGCGGATATGTCGTATATATGCGAAAAAACCGCACCGTGGGCGAAAATCTGCTTTCATACGATCAGGCGCTTACAAAAGCGAAAAAATTTTTAGAAGATATGAAAATCGCAAACGTAACAGACACATATTATTACACAGATGAGGGCGTTTGCGTAATAAACTTTGCGTATCTTGACGGGCAGACTATTTGTTATACCGACCTTATCAAAGTAGGCGTTGCCATGGATACCGGCGAAATAATGCTGCTTGAAACCGAAGGGTATTTAACAAATCATACCGACCGTGCGTTTCAGGTGCCTGAATATACTTCGGATGAGGCAATGCAAAAAATAAACAGCGACCTTGAAGTTGAAAAAACCTCGATTACGCTTATTCCTACCGACGGCGGCGGAGAAGTGCGCTGTTACGAATTTTTATGCCGCAGCGAATCCGGCGGCGAAATACTTGTGTATATAAATACCTCCACTTTGGAAGAAGAACAAATATATATATTGCTTAAAACCGACGGCGGCACGTTGGTTAAATAAAGTTTAAAATCTTTATGCAAAACCGATAGACCTTCGTTTTAGGACGTTAAAACAAAATTCATTTTTAATGCAGGGTATGTTATGGAGATTGTTTTGCTTACTGCCGTAGGTGTGGGTTCCGCTACCGTGTTCGGTGCAATCATAGGCTTTATTTTTAAAAAAATCACGCATAGATTTTCAGACGCGGTTTTGTCATTTGCGGCAGGCGTAATGCTTGCGGCGGCAATTTTGGGGCTTATATTGCCGTCAATAGACTACGGCGGCAAATACGGCGTCTTTGTTACCTCATTCGGCATATTTGCAGGTGCCTTGTGCATTAACTTTATGGATATGGTTATACCTCACCTGCACAAAATTTCAGCCGCCGACAAAAAAACGCGTAATAATGCCGACTTAAATAAGGTGATGCTGTTTGTAACGGCAATCGCCATACATAATTTGCCCGAGGGCATAGTGGCAGGCATAGGTTTCGGGTCGGGTAATACTTTAAACGCATTGTTTATAGCAGGCGGCATCGCTTTGCAGAACATACCCGAGGGTATGGTAATTATAGCACCTATGCTCGCAGCAGGCGTAAGTCCGCAAAAAACATTTGTTATAGCCCTTGTTACGGGGCTTATTGAAGTTGCAGGCACATTTATAGGTTATTTTGCGGTAAGCCTTGCAAACGCCGTGCTGCCGGTGTCGCTTGCCTTTGCAGGCGGCACAATGCTTTATGTTATAAGCGATGAAATGATACCCGAGACCCACTCTAACGGCAGTGAGCGCAGTGCGACCTATGCGCTGCTTGTCGGCTTTTGTGTAATGCTTATAACCGACGCTTTGATTTAAAGGTCAAATTAAATTTATTATTTTGGATAAGTTGCTTTATGCCGGAATTGTCTAATAAAAAAACGACCATAAGATTTATTTTTTACGGTCGTTTTTTTTATTTTACTGATTTTTCATAAAATCCATAAGATATTTTCTGATTTCTTTTTCTTTGGGTTTGTTTTCAAGATAGCCTCTTGCAAGGCTTACAAGGTAATTATTGCTATTTCCTTTGGCAGAATCACTCAAAAACTTTTTAACGGTTTCTATATTCTCTTCTGTCCTTTTTGCAAAATCATGTATTATCATATATTCGGCTGCAAAGAGATCACGGTATTTGCCTACCGTATTATGCCATTTTTCAATATCCGGCGGCAGGTCCTTCTCGGCGTCCGGATCAAGCCCCTGAAATTCAAGAAAACATTTTGCAATATAATAATGGCCTCTCGGTGTCGGATGAACCCGGTCGGGGTTATAAAGCGTCTCGGTCTGCATAGCACATGTTATATATGAGTTATAATCGCAAAGCGGATATCCGTTTTCTTTTGCATAGTTCTTTATATAATCGGCATATCCGAGCATGAGCGCCGAACCGCCCCTCAGCGGTGGTTCGGCGCTATTAATGTATTCGGCGTATGGGGTAGGGGTGCAAAGCGTCAGTCCGGCATTGATTTTTCTGACTTTTTTGCAAAATTCGTCAAGGTTGATTTTATAATTGTCAAATGCGCGTTTAAGTCTGTCATACTTACTGCCTGAATCTTCGTTTAAAACATTGCGGTCCGAATCGTTAATACCTATCATAAGCACAATGTGTGTCGGCTTGTATGCGGCGGTATCGGCATTAAATGTGTTCAGCGCAGAGGTGAGCGACCCACCGGAAATACCGCAGTTATAAAATTCAACACTAAGTTCGGGAAAATGCTCACGGTAAAAGGCGGCAATGTGTGCCACATAGCGGTTGTTGTGAGTTATGCTGTCACCAACAAAACATACGCGAGATCCTCTTGAAAAAGTATTCATAAAAATTGCACCTCTTTTCGGGTATTTTAACACAGCCGTTTTTGAAAGTAAAGTCTTTTATCGATTTAAAAGACATCTTGAAATATACACTGTTTTGGGTGTATAATTTAACGGTACATATCTTTAAAATTTTTAAGGCAATAATAGACTTATAAATTGACTTGTTATGAGGATTGAAAAAATGACCGATAAATTTATTTTACATTCAAAATACAAACCCACCGGTGATCAGCCCGAGGCAATTGAAAAACTGACCGAGGGTGTTAAAAATGGGTTAAAAGAGCAGACTTTGCTGGGCGTTACGGGTTCTGGCAAGACCTTTACAATGGCAAACATTATTGCAAATGTCAATAAGCCTACGTTGGTGCTCGCACACAATAAAACACTTGCCGCACAGCTGTGCTCGGAGTTCCGCGAATTTTTCCCCGAAAACGCGGTTGAATATTTTGTTTCATATTACGACTATTATCAGCCTGAGGCATATATACCCGGCACCGATACCTATATTGAAAAAGACAGCGCCATAAACGATGAAATAGACAAATTGCGTCACAGTGCCACCTGTGCGCTTTCTGAAAGGCGCGACGTAATAATTGTGGCTTCGGTTTCGTGTATTTATTCGCTCGGTAACCCGATAGATTACCGCAATATGGTGATATCACTGCGTACCGGAATGCAAAAAAGCCGTGATGAACTGATACGCAAACTGGTTGATCTGCAATATGAGCGAAATGATATTAACTTTGTGCGGAACAAGTTTCGTGTACGCGGAGATACGGTTGAGATTTATCCGGCATACGCATACGGCGAGGCACTCAGGGTAGAATTTTTCGGTGATGAAATCGACCGCATAAGTGAGATAAACACCGTTACCGGCGAGGTAAAACAGTTTTTGTCGCATACGGCAATTTACCCCGCGTCGCATTATATTGTGCCGCAGGACAAACTTGAGGATGCGCTTAAAGATCTAAAGGATGAGATGGAGGAGCGCGTAAAGTTTTTTACCGAAAACGGCAAACTTATCGAAGCTCAAAGAATTCGCCAACGCACCGAATACGACATTGAAATGCTGCGTGAAATCGGCGTTTGCAAAGGAATTGAAAACTACTCGCGCGTTCTTTCACGCAGAAAACCGGGCAGCACGCCGTCAACCTTGCTTGACTATTTTCCCGATGATTTTTTGCTGTTTGTTGACGAATCGCACGTAACGTTGCCACAGGTCCGCGGTATGTACGGCGGCGACCGCGGCAGAAAAGATAACCTTATAGAATACGGTTTCAGACTGCCCTCTGCTTATGATAACAGACCGCTCAATTTTGAGGAATTTTATTCGCATATAAATCAGGCAATATATGTTTCGGCAACGCCTGCCGATTTTGAAAAACAACATTCTGACCGAATAGTGGAACAGGTAATACGCCCGACCGGACTTTTAGACCCTTGTGTTACCGTAAAACCAAGCGAAGGTCAGATAGATGATATTGTGTCCGAAATAAATATCCGTACCGCAAAAAATGAGCGTGTGCTTATAACAACGCTTACAAAAAAGATGGCAGAGGACCTTACCGAGTACCTTGAAAATCTTGACATAAAGGTGCGGTATATGCACTACGATATTGACACAATTGAGCGTATGGAAATCATACGCGATTTGCGGCTCGGCAAATTTGACGTTCTTGTGGGCATAAACCTTTTGCGTGAGGGCCTTGACATACCCGAGGTGTCTTTGGTGGCAATACTTGACGCCGACAAAGAGGGATTTTTGCGCAGCGAAACTTCGCTTGTACAAACAATAGGACGAGCCGCCCGAAACGCAGACGGCGAGGTTATAATGTATGCCGACAGCGTTACGCGCTCAATGGAAAACGCTATCCGTGAGACCGAGCGCCGCCGTGCTATTCAGCAGGCTTATAACAAGGCGCACGGAATAGTTCCGAAAACCATTGTAAAAGATGTGCGTGATATAATTGAAATAGGCACAAAAACCGATACCGAAACTGCAGGACGCAAACTCTCGCGTCCTGAAAAAGAGGCACTTATAAAACGGCTCACAAATGAGATGCGTCAGGCGGCCAAAATACTTGAATTTGAACACGCCGCATATCTGCGTGATAAAATAGAAAAATTAAGAAAACAATAATAAAAGACTTCAATTTAAGTATTTACTTTAAAAAATAAATGTCGTATAATGTAAAAAAACAAATGTTCTTGGAGGAAAAATCTTGTCTAACGATAAAATTGTAATACGCGGAGCAAAAGAGAATAACCTTAAAAATATGAACGTCAGTATACCGCGCGACAAACTTGTTGTATTTACCGGTCTATCCGGCAGCGGAAAATCCTCGCTTGCATTTGATACGATTTATGCCGAGGGCCAGCGCAGATATGTTGAGTCACTTTCAAGTTATGCGCGTCAGTTTTTGGGGCAAATGGAAAAACCTAACGTTGAAAGCATTGACGGCCTTTCGCCGGCTATATCAATAGACCAAAAAACTACATCTAAAAATCCGCGTTCCACAGTAGGCACCGTTACCGAAATTTACGATTATCTGCGTCTGCTTTATGCAAGGGTGGGCATTCCGCACTGCCCTGTTTGCCACAAAGAGATTACCCAACAGTCAACCGACCAGATCGTAGATACGATTATGGATCTTGATGACGGCAGCAAAATACAGATACTTTCACCGATTGTAAGAAATCGAAAGGGTGAACACGTAAAAGAGCTTGACAGGGTTCGCAAGTCGGGTTATGTCCGTGTACGGATCGACGGCAATATTTATGATCTATCGGAAGAAATAAAACTTGAAAAAAACAAAAAACATATCATAGAGGTTGTTGTTGATCGGCTTGTTATTAAGCCCGAAATAAGATCACGCCTTGCCGACAGTGTTGAAACCGCATTGTCGTTATCGGGCGGTCTTGTTGCCGCCGACGTTGTAGGTCAAAATGAACTGCAGTTTTCGCAAAGTTATGCCTGTGATGAACACGGCATAAGCATACCCGAACTTACGCCGACAATGTTTTCATTTAATAACCCTATGGGTGCCTGCCCTACATGTACGGGGCTCGGTATGTTTATGAAAATTGATCCGCGGCTTATTATAAGCGATGAAAATCTGTCGCTTATCGAAGGCTGCATCAAAGCGGCAGGCTGGGGTGTTAACTCGTGGTTTAACCCCGATGCAGGCGCAATTGCCACAATGTATTATGAGGGTATTGCGCGCAAATACGGTTTTGATATTAAAACCCCGTGGAAAGACCTGTCGGATACGGTCAAAAACGTTGTTCTTTACGGAACGGGCGATGAAAAATTAGAACTTCACCGTAACACCGATTTCGGAAGCGGAGTTTATTATGCGGCTTTTGAGGGCGTTATAAACAATTTGCAGCGCCGTTATGAAAACACAAAAAGCGATTATGCGCGCGCCGAGTATGAAAGTTATATGACCGAAAGTCCCTGCCCTGTCTGTAAGGGCGCAAGGCTGAAATCCGAGTATCTTGCGGTAACTGTAGGCGGCAAAAACATTAAAGAACTTTGCGATATGTCCGTAGGTGACGCAATTGAATTTTTAAACGGCGTAGAACTTAACAAAACACAGCAGATGATCGCCGCTCCCATTTTAAAAGAGATAAAAGAAAGACTTAATTTTTTATCAAGCGTAGGTCTTGATTATTTGTCAATGTCGCGTTCTTCAAGTACGCTTTCGGGCGGAGAGAGTCAGCGTATACGCCTTGCAACGCAAATAGGCTCATCGCTTATGGGCGTGCTTTATGTGCTTGACGAGCCGAGCATCGGACTTCACCAGCGCGATAACGAACGGTTACTTGCGACACTTAGGCACCTGCGCGACCTCGGAAATACGCTTATAGTAGTCGAACACGATGAAGACACCATACGCGAAGCGGATTATGTAGTGGATATAGGTCCGGGTGCGGGTATTCACGGCGGCAACCTTGTTTTTGCCGGCACTCCGCATGAACTGCTTGCTTGCAAAGAGTCTGTAACTGCAGACTACCTTTCGGGCAGAAAGCAAATTCCGGTGCCTAAGTCACGCCGAAAGGGTAACGGAAATTATCTTACGGTAAAGGGCGCCGCAGAAAATAATCTGAAAAACATAAACGTTAAAATACCGCTTGGCGAATTTGTTTGCGTTACCGGTGTTTCGGGCAGCGGAAAATCCTCGCTTGTGAACGATATTATTTATAAATCGCTTGCCAACAAACTTAACCGCGCAAAACTTATTGCCGGCAAGTATGATAAAATTGAGGGTGTTGAATATCTCGACAAGGTTATAAACATTGACCAGTCGCCGATAGGGCGCACACCGCGAAGCAACCCTGCAACTTATACGGGCGTTTTTACAGATATACGCGATCTTTACGCCAACACCAAAGACGCCAAGGCAAAGGGATATACCGCAGGCAGATTTTCATTTAATGTCAAGGGCGGCAGATGTGAAGCCTGCTGCGGCGATGGCATAAAAAAGATAGAAATGCACTTTTTGCCCGATATATATGTTCCGTGCGAGGTATGCGGCGGCACGCGCTATAACAAAGAGACCCTGAGTGTATGTTACAAGGATAAAAATATATACGACGTTCTTGAAATGACTGTTGAAGAAGCGATGAACTTTTTTGAAAGCCATCCCAGAATTTACCGTAAATTGAAAACTCTGTTTGACGTGGGGCTCGGATATATAAAGGTAGGTCAGAGCGCAACTACGCTTTCGGGCGGCGAGGCTCAGCGCGTTAAACTTGCAACCGAACTTTCAAAAAAATCCACGGGCAAAACCATTTATATACTTGATGAGCCAACAACAGGTCTGCATACCGCCGACGTTCATCGGCTTATTGATATTTTGCAGCGCCTTGTTGATGCCGGTAACACCGTTCTTGTAATAGAGCACAATCTTGACGTTATCAAAGTTGCTGATCATATAATCGATTTGGGACCCGAGGGCGGAAATAACGGCGGCACAATAGTTGTTCAGGGTACTCCCGAAAAAACGGTGAAATGTGAAAAATCATATACCGGTCAATTTCTTAAAAAGTTACTGTAATAATTATTTACACATTATTCACCAAATAGTTTACTTTTGCGTTTATTATGTAATCATGGAGTGAGGACTTTGTTTGGTTATGTAAGGGCATGCAAGCCCGAACTCAAAATAAAAGAGTATGAAATTTACAAGGCGGTCTACTGTTCGCTTTGTAAAAAACTCGGCAAAAGTTACGGCGTGCTTTCACGCTTTACTTTAAGTTACGATTTTACTTTTTTGGCGCTTCTTAATATGTCTATGGCAGACGGTTACGACGGTTTTGTGCAAAAACGTTGCGCTTTTAATCCTCTTAAAAAATGCAATTACTGTAAAGATGACGCTGCGCTTCAAATGCCTGCGGCTGCCGCTATGATAATGCTGTATTACAAAATACTCGACAACATAGCGGATGAAAAGGGTATTAAAAAAATCGGATACTGTTTTTTAAAGCCTGTTTTTAAAAGAGCACACAAAAAGGCGGCACGGCAGTTTCCGCAAATTGAGACGGCGGTTGCTGATTATATTTCTGGCCAGTCCGCTGTTGAAAAAAGCAATTCAGACTCAATTGACCTGGCAGCCGACCCTACCGCAAAAGTTATGTCCGAAATACTTATGCTGTGCAGCACCGATGAGCGGCAAAAAAGGGTTTTATCACGGCTGGGGTATTGTTTGGGCAGGTATATTTATTTGTTGGATGCAGCCTGCGACCTGCCGCAGGATATTAAAACCGGCAATTATAACGCGCTTAAAAGTAATGTTTCGGGCGATGCAAAACAATATGCCAAAGAGCGAATTACTCCAAACCTTTATTTTTGTATAAATGAGGCAGCAAAGGCGTTTGAGTTGCTTGAACTTAAAAAATATAAACACATATTGGGCAATATTATTTATTTAGGACTGGAATCTACTTTTACAAAGGAGTTAAGTTAATTAAAATGAACGACCCTTATGCAGTATTAGGCGTATCTAAAAACGCCACAGATGATGAAATTAAAGACGCTTACCGTAAACTTGCACGCAAATATCACCCCGATAATTACACAGATAATCCGCTTTCTGACCTTGCAGGCGAAAAGATGAAAGAAATTAACGAGGCTTACGATACAATAATAAATTTGCGCAGGTCGGGCTCGGCTAAAAGTTCATCTGACTACGGCGATGCTTACAGTCAGGCAACAAATTTTCCCGAAGTGCGTTCGCTTATAAATCAAGGCAGACTTGAACAGGCACAGGAGATACTTGACGGCGTTCCTCCGCAAAGCCGTGACGCCGAGTGGTATTTTCTAAACGGAACCGTGCTTTACAGACGCGGTTGGTTTGATCAGGCGTATACAAGTTTTGCAACGGCAACGCGTATGAATCCGCAGAATCCGGAATATCGCAATGCTATGAACAACGCTCAAAGACAAAGCGGTCAACAGTATAACCCATACCGTTCTTACGGTAGCGGCAGCGGCTGCAACGCCTGTGATGTTTGTAACGGACTTATCTGTGCCGACTGTTGCTGCGAGTGTATGGGCGGCGACCTTATACCTTGCTGCTAATATGAAAAACACAAAAAAAATTACACTTTGCGCGATGATTTCGGCATTGTCGGTTGTGGTAATGCTTACAAGTTATTTTCCTTATCTTACCTATGCAATTCCTGCAATAGCCGGTATTTTTATAATGGTTCCGCTTATAGAGTGCGGCGTGCCCTGGGCAATTTTTTCATATATTGCAAGTGCCGCAATAGTATTTTTTGTGGGCGAAAATGAGGCGAAACTGTTATACATACTGTTTCTCGGTTACTATCCGATTTTAAAATCTGTTATTGAAAGAATAAAAAAACAGTTTGTCGAATGGATACTTAAACTTTTATGTTTTAATGCCGCAGCATTGCTGTTTTATTATGTTGCAAGCGCATTATTTTCAATATCGTTTGATGATTTGGGCAGTTTAGGCAAATACGGCGCTCCGATATTTTTGTTGCTGTGCAACATAGTGTTCGTTGTTTATGACATAGGCATTTCGCGCGTAGCGTCATATTATATGATAAGCCTGCATAACAGAATAAAACGGATAATTGAATAAAATCGCGTGGTGTATGCTGCGCAAAACACTTAATATAAAAAAGAAGGTGATACCGCGTATCTCCTTCTTTTTGTTCGTTTAAATTATCGCTTTGCGTTTACAAACCGCTGCACATTCTTTGCAGCCGGTGCATTTAGCGTAGTCTATTATTGCAACATTGTCTGATATTGAAATTGCGCCGTGTTTGCAGGTTTTAACGCACATACCGCACGCTATACAGGATGTTTTGCATACTTTTATAACCTGCGGACCCTTATCGTTATTCGAACACCAGACCCTTGTACTGCTGTTTTTAGGAATTACCGATATAATTGACTTTGGGCAGACAGACGCACATTTTCCGCATCCTACGCAAACATCTTCGCATATAAGCGGTCTGTCGTTCTGCATACTTATTGCGTCAAACGGGCAAGAACGCATACAGTCGCCGTAACCTATACAGCCGAACCGACATTCAAGCGGACCCGAATGCAACAAATTTGCCGCCGCACAGGTTTTAAGACCCGTATATTCATATTTTGTGTTAACGGTGTCGCAGTTACCATGACAGGCAATAAATGCGATTTTAGGTTCTGAATTTACCTCTACACCTAAAATTTTTGATAGTGCCGAAGCGGTATCGGCACCGCCGGGCGCACATTTATCGGGCGGCGCTTCCCCTTTTGCAAGAGCCGAGGCATAGCCGTCGCAACCCGAAAATCCACACGCGCCGCAATTTGCGCCGGGCAGACAATTTCTGATCTCGACTTCTTTTTCGTCAACGGGAACAGCCATAAATTTAGCGGCAAGCGCAAGCCCCAAGCCTGCTATGATGCCTATAACCGCTACGATTATAACAGGTAAAAAGACAGACATATCAAATCAACCCCCTATACCCGAAAAGCCTAAGAATGAAAGTGCCACTAATGCCGCAGACACAAGCGTTATTGGGAGTCCTTTTAAAAATTCGGGAACATCTGCGGTTTCAACCTTTGAACGCACACCAGAAAACAAAAGCATCGCAAGCATAAATCCAAGACCTGCGCTCAGTGCGTTAAACAGCGATTTAACAAAGTTCAATTCATTTGTTATGTTTAACATAGTAATGCCGAGCACCGCGCAGTTTGTGGTTATAAGCGGCAGATAAATACCGAGTGCTTTATAAACAGGTTTTATAAATCTTTTTAAAAATACTTCAATCAACTGAACAATTGCCGCAATTACAAGTATGAACACTACGGTTTCAAGATAAGTATAATCGGGATAAAGCAAATATGTATATATAGGCCACGTAACCGCAGTTGCAATTACCATAACAAGCGTTACGGCAAGGCTCATTGAAAAGGCGGTGTTTACTTTTTTTGATACTCCCAAAAACGGGCATATACCTAAAAATTTTGAAAGCACCATATTATTGGTAAGAATACCTGCGAGAATAATTGAGGCTATTGATGTACTACTCATCTTCGGCACCTGCCTTTTCGGTAATTACGTCGTTTTCACACGCTGCCGGATCTGAACATAATTTGCGTGACGGGCAGTTTGCGCATCCTAAGTGCTCCACAACTTTTTTACCCTGTTTTTTTGCTATGGCATTAGAGGCCGCCACCAACATACCGAATACAAAAAATCCGCCCGGAGGAAGCAAAAATATTATCATAGGCTCAATTATTTTTGATGTTACGGGCAGCGAAAACAATGTTCCTGCACCTAAAATTTCGCGTATGGCGCCCATAAGGGTAAGTGTTGCGGTAAATCCTATGCCCATACCCAAAC
>CAKSDJ010000033.1 GCA_934445015.1 uncultured Eubacteriales bacterium
CCGCGGGTTTCTCCCATACCTAATGCTTCGAGTGCCATTTTTTTAACCTCCTTTTTTACAGGTACTGCTTTTTCTGCCGAAACAGGTTTTGCCGCCTCGGGTTTTGCAGTTTTATTTGCTGTAGAATTGTTTGTTGTTTTTTTTGTTGTTGACATAACACTGTACCTACCTTTTTTTGTAAATACGTTATTTCTTCATACGGGACGCGCTTAACTCTAAAAGGCGCTGCACTTCAGGATGAGGATTTGCAATAACTGCGTATGACTTAGGCTTTTTAATTGCGCCTGCAACAGCGTTTTCAACCGCCGCCGTCACTGCCGAAACCTGACCCTCAACCACTACCGTTACAAGTCTGCCGCCGAGTTTTCGCTCCCAAGTTACAAATTCAACATCGGCAGACTTTGACATTATGTCAAGGCAATCAATTGCCGCCGTTACACCCGTAACTTCAATAAGTCCTATAGACTTCATAAATAATTACTCCTTAAAACTTAGGAAGTATTTTTTCAACGTCAGCATGAGGTCTCGGAATTACGTGAACCGCTACCAATTCGCCGAGGCGTGAAGCGTTTGCAGAACCTGCTTCAACAGCTGCTTTTACTGCGCCTACGTCGCCGCGTACCATAACAGATACGAGTCCCGAACCGATTTTTTCTGTGCCGATAAGGGTTACCTCTGCGGCTTTTACCATTGCGTCGGCAGCCTCGATTGCTGCTGTAAGACCTCTGGTTTCTACCATACCAAGTGCTTCTTTAGACATAATTTTATCCTCCAAAAGTTAATTTAATTTTTATCAAATGCGTTAAGTTTTAACATAGGTTCTGTTTGCGGATCGGTCGCAGGAATCAAATGACTCGCAACAACTCCCGTAACATTTTCGGCAGCGCGCTTAGCCGCTTCAAGCGCAGCCTCAACCGCTGAAACCGTGCCTCTGAATTTTATTGCTACAATAAGTGGAACCTCTAATTCATCGGCATTGCCGGGTTTGTTTTTGTCAAAATTTTCAACCGTTACGTCTGCCGCTTTACAGCCTGCGTCGCAAGCCACAAATGCCGCAACAAGACCGAACACTTCAAGAATACCTGTGGCTTTGCCCATTTTAAATTCTCCTATCATTTATTAACAACGGCAATTTTTAAACCTTCCATTTTAAGGTTGGTGACAAATGCGTCGTTAATTTGTTCAAGGGGATATTTATGGGTTATCAGTTCGTTGATAGGAAGCCCTATTCCCTTAGCGCGTTTCAGGAAATCAAAAGTTGTGGCATAATCGCGCAATGTATAAACCCATGAACCTACGGTCGTGATCTCTTTAGAGCAGATATCAAAATGCGGATTGATGGTTGCGTCGCCGCCGTTAATAAAGAATCCGAGTTCGCAAAGTCCGCCGCCGTTGCGTATAAACTTGTAAATATTGCTGTGCGCTACGGGCGAGCCTGTGCACTGAAAAGCAAAATCCGCAAGATAGCCGCCGAAAGCGTCCTTAACGCCGTCGGAAAGTGCCTCAATGCCTTTGTAATTTTTGAAATTAACGGTTTTTCCGGCTCCCATCTTCTTGGCGAATGCAAGACGCTTTTCCTCGCCGTCAACCGCAACTATGTTTTCAATACCCATAGTACGCAGAACCGCTATACATATAAGACCTATAGGTCCGCAACCCTGAACTACAACGCGGCTGTTAAATCTTAATATGCCGGTTGTTTTTGCACGCTCAACCGCGTGAACCAAAACAGCGCAGGGCTCAATAAGTATTCTTGAATCCAAATCAAGATCGCTTACGTTAAATATTGTAGAACCGCCTCTTACAAGTATGTAATCGCTGAACCAACCGTTTAAGTGAACATCATCATCGGGGAGCAGACCGTAAACATCCGCACCGCCCACGTTCTGTTTGTTAAGGTCAAACATCGTTATATCGGGGTTGTCTTTGAATATCATACAGGTAACAACTTTATCGCCTATTTTAAGCGGTTTGCCTGCTGAGTCTTTTTTAACGTTTTTGCCCATTTTAACGATCTCGCCGGTGCCTTCATGACCGAGTGCTACCGGGATAAGACCGAACGGGTCACGTTTATACTCATGAGCGTCTGTGCCGCAGACACCGCAGCCTTCAACCTTAACCAGTATGTCATCATCGCCTACCGCCGGTATCGGAAACTCTTTAATTTCAAATTTTTCGATGCCGGTAAGCATTGCAACGTGTGCGGTTGCCGGTATTTCACCGCTTGCAGCAGAAGCAGAAACCGTTTCTCTGCCGTTCATACTGTCAAGCACCTGGCGCACAATCTGCTCAATATTAGAAGAATTTATATCCATAATAAAGTTACATTCCTTTCTCAAAAATCTCTTTACCGTAACGTGCCAACGCAGTGTCCTGTTCTTCGGTACCGCCGCTTACGCCCAAACCTCCGATTATTTCACCAAAGGTATTTTTAAGCGGTTCGCCGCCCCCGAAAATCACTATTTTACCGTTGTTGGTAAACTGTATTCCGTAAAGTGACCCGCCGGGGCTTGCAAGCGGTTTCAGATCCGAAGTGGACATTTTGAGTGAAACCACGGTAAATGACTTTTGCAGCGCTATATCATAACTCGCTATAAACGCGCCGTCCATGCTTTCTGCCAAAACGGGATGTGCCGATCTGTCGGATATTGCAACAACCGCTTTAACTCCCATTTCGCGTGCCTTTTGCTTTACTTTTTCGGCAAGCATCAAAGCCGTTTCAAGAGTCATATTCTGAGTTGAGTTGATTTTACTTACAACCGAATCGACTATTGACTGCATGGTATGTTCATCCATAATTATTTACCGAGCTGTTCAAGAACGCGTTTTGTAATTTCGGAAACCAAATCGGCGTTGCTGTTACCGCAATTGCAATTGCCGCCGCAACCGTGACAGCTGGGCTGACCCGCCTGAGCGTTGGGGCAAAGGTCTGCCGGATGCTTACCTTTCATACCGAACTTACGGCGAATTTCATAAAGGCGCTGAACCTGTTCCTGCGACAATTCCTTCGGACCGCCGAGTTGTTTTGAGATGTAAAGGAGTTTTGCGTAAAACTCAACAGATTCCATCTTGTGATATGCGTTAAGAAGTGAATCGGAATAGGTAAGTGCGCCGTGATTTTCAAGAAGAACTGCGTCAAATGACTGCAGATACTTTGAAACAGCGTTAGGAATTTCTTCGGTAGAAGGTGTGCCGTATTCTGCAATAGGCACGCAACCCAATGCGATTACAGCCTCAGGCATAATGGGCTGTGTAAGCGGAATGCCGGCTATTGCAAAACCTGTTGCATAAACAGGGTGAGCGTGTACTACCGAATTAACATCGGGGCGCTCCTTATAAACACGCATATGCATTTTTATCTCCGATGAGGGTTTAAAACCTGCGTTTGCCTGGATAACCTTACCGTCGCGGTCAACCTTGCATATGTAATCGGGTGTCATAAATCCCTTGCTTACGCCGGTAGGTGTGCAAAGAAATTCATTGTCGTTAAGTTTTACCGAGATGTTGCCGTCGTTTGCGGCAACCATTCCGCGGTTGTAAATACGCTTACCGATTTCGCATATTTGCTTTTTGATTTCATACTCGTTTACCATAATAATTTCTCCTTATTATTATTTTGCCTTGTTTAATATGATAATACCACATAAATGCAGTAAAGTCAACACAAAAAAAGTAGATTTTTATTGATTTTTCTGTTATTTTTCTTGTTTTTTGTGGTTTTTGAGGTGATTTAATACCTCATTTATGCCCTCCCCCGTCTTTGAGTCTACAAAAAAGACGGTTTTGCACCCCGAAAGCCTAAGCCAACGCGCGGCGCGTTCAGGGTCACCTTTGTTTTTTTTAGTCACAATACCTATGACCTCACGGTTCACCATACAGGTTATGCAGGGCGGAAACAGTGAATACTCATCATCTGCCGCTATAAGAAGTGCAACAACATCCGCTTCATAAGAGTAAAGACAAAGCGCGGCTCCGAGATCGTAATTTTCGGCGTATTCACCGGGGGTATCTATCAAAAAATCATCATAAGATATATACTGTGTTTTTTGATATTGCGTTTTCTCGCCGCACAGCGCCTGTTTAAGCGTAGTTTTGCCGGCGCCGCTTCGCCCCATCAATATAAGTTTTTTCATCAGGTTTTTGTCACTTCGCAAACACTGTATCCGAGTTTGCCGCCTATATAGTCGGTTATTGCACCAAGCGACGACTCAATTTCAGATACTGTGCCGGTAAGTATTACCGTGCCGCTGAATCGATCCACAAAACCGAGTGTTGCGCCTGACGACTTTATTGCTATATCGCCTGCAATTATTGCGGTTTCGCTCGGTGACACCGTAAGTATGCCGATGGCACCTTTGTGCTCCTCTGCAGGGTCGAGTCCCAATTTTTTATACAAAATATCATCGGGATTGGCAATAATGTGTGCCAGAGTTATCTGCTTGCCCGGCACAAGTTCCTGTATAATGCGGGTCTTGTCGCCGAGCGGCAAATTATCGTTTTGCATAATCAACCTCCTATTTTTGCTTTCAAACCGTATTTTTCGGCTGTTTGCACCAACACGCCCATAAGCTCGTTGGTAGGTGTTTTCAGATCGCCCATACCATAATCACGCCCTAAACCGACATATTTGTCACGGCCCATATTGTGATACGGCAACAAATGTATTTCATTTACATTCGGAAGTGAAGACGCAAACGCCGCGATCTCCGCTATTTCGGATACAGTATCGTTAAATGTAGGTATTACCGGAACGCGTATTATAAGATGCTTGGCTTCGCTTGCTATTATTTTTGCGTTTTCAAGTATCCGTTCATTGCCTTGGGTTGTAAATTCTTTATGTTTGGCTGAATTTATATGTTTAATATCCATAAGCACGGTATCAAGAAGCGGTAAAAACCTTCTGACCGTTTCGGTTTTTGCAAAACTGGTGGTTTCAATTGCGGTATTTACACCGTTTTCTTTGCAAGCCTCAAGTAACGCAACGGCAAAATCAGGCTGCAACAAACTTTCGCCGCCCGATAATGTTACACCGCCGCCCGAACGGCTGTAATACGGCCTGTCTTTTAACACTTCTTCAAGGACCTCACCAACCGTAACGTCTCTGCCCATAGTTTTGGGCTTTCCGTTCTGAATCATAGTTTCAATATCAAAAGACTGTGACTCAGGGTTGCAGCACCAACGGCAACGCAGCGCACAGCCCTTTAAAAACACTATCGTTCGTATGCCGGGGCCGTCATGGGTAGAAAAGCGCTGAATATCAAAAATTCTGCCCTTTACTGAAAGATTATCCTGCAATATCAAAAACCTCCCTGCTGGGTACGGTTAATAATATCATCCTGAAGCGAGCGTGAAAGAGTTGTAAACAATGCGCTGTAACCTGCCACGCGCACAACAAGCGATTTATACTTTTCGGGGTGTTTTTGTGCATCGCGCAAAGTTTCGCGGCTTACAACGTTAAACTGCATGTGCATACCCTTTTGGTCAAAAAATCCGCGCACAAGTGCAACAAAACTTTCAAGTCCGCCGCGACCTGCCAGAGCGCTCGGATGAAATTTCATATTAAACAGAGTACCGTTTGATGCTATAAGATGGTCAAGGCACGCTACCGAATTGGCAGAAGCTGTAGGACCTTTTAAATCTCTGCCGGCTGCCGGCGAAACACCGTCGGCAATAGGCGTGAACGCCAATCTGCCATCGGGAGTGGCTCCCGTTTGAGCACCGAGAGGCACGTTTGCCGAAACCGGATAAAGACCTGCCTGAAATACGCCGCCGCGGGGATTGCGGTAATTTTTAAGCGGTTTTGTATATGTGTAGGCAACATCACGTGCAAAGGCGTCAATTTCCGGAACGTCATTACCGAACTTAGGCAGTTGTTGTATCATTTCAAGTATCTCGCCGTAGCGTTTTTTATCTGCATCGGGCGCGTTATTTTTTGAAACCGCAACATAAATCGACTTAATGTCGTCTTCGGTTAGCGTTTTACCGTCTGCCGCCAGTTTTTTTGCAACGGTTTTTGTAAGTTTTTCTGCAGCTGCAGAGTCCATATCCTTACCGAAATTGTTATCAAGCGCGTTTTTAAGTTCACACAGTTTTATAACTTTTTTGTCATAAACCAAAGTTTTAACTGCCATAAGGGCATCTGCCATATTTGCTATGCCAAAGCCCTGAGGACCTGTAAAGTTATAAACCGCTCCGCCCTCCTGCAGACTTTTACCTTTGCCGATGCAATCCTCTATCATACACGACTGGAACGGCAACGGACAAAGTTTTGAATGTGCCATATCAATTGAATTGTCGGCGTTTACAAGCAATTTTATAAAGTAGTTCATCTGCGCTTTGTAAGCGTTATAAAACTTTTCAAAAGTATCAAACTCCTGCAATTCACCCGTTCTGACACCGACCTGAACACCCTTGTCGACACCGTTTGTAAAAACGAGTTCAAGGGGCCTGCACATATTAAAGAAAGCGGCGTCGTGCCAACCGTCGGTTTTAGCCGGAACCTGCGGTTCAACACAACCGATTATGTTGTAATTACGTGCATCTTCAAGAGGAATACCCTGACTCATAAGCGACGGTATAATAACCTCGTCGTTATAATAAGCCGGAAGTCCTACGCCTGTACGCGTAAGTTCTGCGGCGCGTATCAAAAACTCGTGCGGTGAGCCGTTCCAGACGCGCACCGAAAACGACGGCATAGGAAGCATAACGTGAAGGGTTGCGTTTATGCACATATACGACATATCGTTTGTTGCGTCACGACCGTTTTTATCCTGACCGCCGGCAATAAGATTTTGAAACAGGCTGTAACCCGCAAACCCTTCGGCAGACGCGGCATCTCTGACCTTGTTTAAATCGTTTAATTTGACCCATATACAGTCAATAAGTTCCTGCGCAAATTCACGGGTAATTTTACCGTCACGCAGGTCGTTTTGCAAATACGGGTTCATATATTGGTCAAATCGACCAGGCGATATTGAATGACCGCTCGACTCAACCTGCAAAAGCATTTGTATAAACCAGAAAGACTGACACGCCTCATAAAAACTTTGCGCACCGTAACGAGGCACACGTGAGCAGTTCTCGGCAATTTTTAAAAGTTCGTCACGGCGTGCGGAATCATTTTCAGTCGATGCCATTTGTTTTGCAAGGGCAGCATACCTCTCGGCATAATTTATAACCGCATCGCAACTGATTATAACCGCCTGTAAAAATGCGTTGCGCGAAGCGTAATCGGCATCGGATACCTCAATCTTTTTGTAAGCTTCGTTTGCCTCGTCTATAATACCCTTATATCCCTTTGCCAGTACTTTGCCGTAATCAACCGTAAAGTGACCTATGCCGTTATAAAAATAATTTCCTACGGTAAATATATTGTGCTCTATTGCCGTAAGCGCTTCGTCAGACATATAAGAAGTCGCAAGTTCGCTTGTTGTTTTACCTTTCCAATATGGGTATACTTCGCGGAGCTTCTGCTTTGTCTTTTCTGATATGTAAAACGGGTCTGCAATACGCGTTGCAACCGTGTCAAATTCTGCTTCTAACCATTCATAAGAATATTCGGGAAACACCTGACAGCCGCGCGGCGCTTTTGAATTGCTGCCCACGATAAGTTCTTCGGGGCGGATTGTAATAGGCAAATTCTCAAGTATATGTGCAAAAGCTTTCGCACGTCTTAAAACAATAGGTTGTCCTTCGGTCGACTTATAACTCTCGGTTATTAAGACCGCACGGTCAGCCTCTATTTCAGGCATTTTGGCATAAAGATGATCAATCAGACGCTGTATACGCGGTGATTTTTCGATTTTTTCTGTATACACGCTTGACATAGACGATACCTCTCTTTTTATTGATTATCTGTATTTTACATCAAAACCACACAAATGTCAATACAAAAACAACTAAAAAACAGAAGAATAAAACAAAAACAAGCATTTTTATCGTGTTTTGATTTTGTTTTATATAAATTACAATTTGTTTTTGTAAGCATATAAAAACAACGGCTGCTTTTGAAAAAAATCAAAGCAGCCGTTGTATATTTTATTCGCCTTTATACTTCCGTCTTGTTGCAAGCCCGCCGCGAATATGCCGCTCACTTTTGTTTTTTTCAAGGACACATTTTACCTGTTTATAAAGTTCGCGGTCTATATGTACCAAACGCTCGGTCACATCTTTATGTACGGCTGTTACAAATACGAACGGTTTCGTCAAGCCCTAATTCTCTAAAGAGTTTGAGGAAGACCTCAACATTTCCGTTTCGGTCAACCTCTATTCTGTCTATCACCCGTCTTAGCTGCGCGTTGGTAATTGCCCTTAAATTGCTGATATCCTCAATTTCTTTAAAGGTGTCGGCGAGTATCATTTGCAGTCGGTCGCCTTTGGTCAGGTGCTGTTCCACCATTTTAAGTTCCTCCTGCAGCCTGTCCATCTCCTGCTTGTCCCCGCCGATTTTTGCGTTTAATTCCTCACGGGTAATAAGGTCGTCAGTATACATATCCATATACTTTTGGCGGTTGCGTTTCAGTTTTTCAATCGCTGTACGCAGTTCCTTTTCGTACGCAACATTTTCGTCCTTTGCACGGTACACCTTTTGGAATTCGTTTACCACATATTCGGTAACGTTTTTCTTGGATTTTAGTATGTTCGCAAAGTACTGCTCAATAACCTCTATCAGTTCGTTTTCATCAACCGATACGGCATTAGGGCAACTGTCCGCACCCCTGTTATGCCCCGAGCAGACCCACCTGACATAGGTGTTTTTATAAGTACGAACGCTTCTCCTGAACGACCAGCCGCAGTCCTTGCATTTTATCAGCGTGGAAAAAAGATGCTGATTGCTGTGCCGCTCTTTATCCACCCGAAATTTTTTACCCCGATCCGCTTTGAGCCTTCCTGCCTCGGCAAAGTCCTCGTCACTGATAATGCGAAGGTCGGGGCGGTCTGCCACATACCACTCATCCTCGTTTTTTAAGGTACGTTTGCCGGTAAGAAAGTCGGAAACCTCTTCTTTTCCGTTTACGATTTTTCCGGTATACAGCTCGTTTTCAAGAATTCGGCAGACCGCATTTTGCGACCACTCGCACCCCCGTTTGGTTTTAATTCCCCGGGCATTCAGCATAGCGGCTATTTTAGCCGCGCCGTAGCCCTCGTTTAAATACCACCGGTAAATCCGACGAACCACATCGGCCTCCGTTTTGTTGATCGTCAGGTTAAAATAGTCGCCGACCGTTTTATCGTACCCGAACACTATATTCGGCACTCTGCCTTTTTCGGCGTTTATCTTTTTGCCGAACTTTACACGCTTGGAGGTGTTTGCGCTTTCCTCCTGCGCTAACGCACCGAACACGGTAAGCACAAATTCGCTGTTGCCCATACTTGTCATATTCGCCGTTAAAAACTGCGTTTCTATGCCGAGCGATTTTAATTTTCTTATGTTCTGTAGTAGGTCAACGGTATTCCTCGCAAAGCGCGAAATGTCTTTTACAACCACCATATCAAAAAGTCCGCTCTCGGCGTCGGTCATCATTTTAAGAAACTGCTTTCGGTTTTTAATTTTTGTTCCCGATAAGCCTTCGTCGGCATACAGTTTTACAAGCCTGTCCCCCGAACGGTCGGTGTATTCCTTAAAAAAGTTTTTCTGCGCTTCCAGTGAATTTAACTGGTCTTCCTTTTCGGTTGATACACGGCAGTAAGCCGCTATATTCATAAAAATTTCTCCTTTCCTATATTTTGCGACAACACAATACCACAATTGTTTTCACAAGTCCAGCAGATAATCGCTATTCTTTTTTATAAAAGCCATTCCGCTTTTACGCAGAATGGCTCATTGTTTTTTCGCTGTTTTCAACAGCGGTTTTTATTGCTTTTTCAACCCTTGGCTTGTTTGCCTCTATAAAAAGTTTTAAAAGCATTTCGGCGGTGTCCTCCACCGAGTTTGGATTGTTGAACGAATAGTTCAGCCTAATCTTTCCCACGGTGCGGTCGCCTGCCTTTCGGTTCTTTTCTTTGATAATACATACTATGCTCACGCCGTTTCGCTTAGCACAGTAAATTTTCATTCACCACTCCCTTTTATAAAATCAAAGACATACCTTGCTCGTATTCCTCTTGTGTTGAATAGCAGGCAAAGCACCTCGGAGATATCTTTCTGCCGAGGATTTTTTCAAGCCGCAGCTTTTCGGCGGTACTCAGTTCCTTTACGGGGTGCGGCTCAAAATCACTCTCGGGCGGCGCTATCGATAACAAATCACCGAGCATTGAGATTAGCCCTGTTGTTACCGTCATACTCACCCCTTCCTTATGCGCAGGCGTTGCATAACTCATATACTCATCATAAAGTTCGCTGTTAATACCGCCGAGCGCAAAATAAACTTCAAGGTTGTCTTTAAGCAATCGCTCGTCGAACAAACCTTTATCGCGGCAAATGTGATTGTCGGGCGTGGTGAAGGTGATATATTTATACTTATCCTCCCACTTGACCTTGTAGCCATGTTCACGCATACACGCAATAAATTCTTCCTTGGTATTGGAATTGCTGATTGCAAACAAAGCATATCGGCGCAGCATCTTTTTCCACTCGGGCAATTTCCCGTAGCTGCATTTTTCTTCGGTAACGCTAAGACCGTATTCCCGACAGAGCTTATTGGAATACGCTTTCACCTGCAAAAGACCGTCGCGGCTTTGATGAAACTTTTTGCCGTTTTCGTAACTTACCGAATTCATAATCAGGTGATTGTGAATGTTCCCGGTGTTGCAGTGTGTCGCAACCAAAATTTGAAACCCCGGAAAGTACTCGGCAAATTTAAGTCCTATTTCGTGCGCTGTTTCGGGCGTTAGGTTATCGTCCGGAGAAAAGGATTGCACAATGTGATAGTAGCTTCTGCCGTCCTCTTTGCCGTACTTTTGTTTGATATAGCGGAATTCTTCAAGCACCGTGTCGGGCGAACAGCCAATTCCGCTGATCAGTCTTTGCTCGGTCGCCTCGTTCCTTGTTACATAAGGAAAGATATTATTCATCGGGCAGCCCGAAGTAATAAATTTAACGATTGCCATATTGCTTTCAACTCCTCTCTTGTTTCGGTAAGATCCGCTGCGGTAACAAAGCCTGCATTTACCGCGCGGGTGATTTGATTTACATTATTGCCGATGCGCCTGAGCTCCTCGGCAATGCTGTCCGAACCGTTTATCACGGTGATCGGTTTTTCTAAGGCGCAGTCTCTAAGATAGCTACTGACCAGTTTGTACGAAGACAGCGCCTTTCGGATAATGATTCCTTTTTCTTCTGGTGTTACCCTGAATTTTAAAATTTCGGTTTTAGCCACTGCCGTTTTAGTCCTTTCTAAAAAATAATAGGGGTATGGGCTTAGCCCGACTGCCTTTGGTTCGGCCGCCGAAACCGGCGGTTCGTAACACAATGGCGAAACTCGCAATAAACGGCACCAAGGTGCCGTACCAAATTAAACAGAAATTCTGCCGTTCCTGTTTTGGGCGTAAATTCGGCTTTTAAGACGCAGCCGATTGTTTACCCGTTTTTTTCGTTGCTTTGCCACACGGGGCAAACAGTGCCCTCACACACGGCAGAAAAGAAGAATGCAACAATGCAGCACTCTCCCATTGTCATCTGCTTTTTTACAATGCAGATTAAACACTCTGCAATGTTGCAATCTTTATTCGGGTATCGACCACGTCCAGCCCTTGCCCACCTTTCGGGTGGTAATACCGTTAATGTTTTTCTTTGCCTCATTAACGGTGCGCCGTGAAATGTTTTTATCGGCAGCGGTTTTAAATATTCTTTCTGCCGTCACCTCTTTACCGTCGGCTAACAGATCACGAATTAAACTCTCCGCCAACGCCGTTTTGGTGTCATGCGAAAATCTGCTAAGCAATTCCTCGGCAGTTATATCGCCGTAACCGTCGAGCCAGTAAAACCCTTCCTCATTACCAAGGTTAAAAGCAACGGTTTTCCCCTCCGGCGACAGCGAAGATTTATCGTGTACCATCACACGGATATTCGGTTCCTTGCGAAGTCTGCCCACGAGCAAAACGCTTCTCGCGGCGGCTCGGAAGTCTATGGAACCCAAGCCACGGTAAGCGCTGCTTGAGCCTTGTGCTTTGTTAAGATGCCCCACCATAACAATGGCGCAGCCTGTGCGCTCGGCAACGGCAGCAACCTTTTTTAATACCGAGCGAATCTCATTAGCGCGGTTTATATCAATGCGTTCGCCGATATACCCCTGAATAGGATCGAGGATCATCAGCTTAGCGTCGGTCTGTTTAATCGCCTGCTCAATGTGCTCGTCCGACAAGGAAAGCGCATCGGTATCTTCGCAAATATTCAGGACTCTGCTTTCGTCCGCGCCGGCCTCCATAAGCCTTGGCTTAACGGTATCTCCGAGCCCGTCCTCCGCTGTTTGATAAATTACATTAAACGGTTGCGCAATTTCCATACCGGGCAAAGCCGTGCCGGAAGAGCAGGCAGCGGCAAGTCTTAAGGCAAGCGTTGTTTTGCCTTCGCCGGGATCACCCTGAATAATTGTCAGCTTTCCAAACGGAATATACGGTTTCCAAAGCCATTTAACTTCTTGCAGCCGCACATCCGACATCCGCACAAGCGACAGTGTTTTTTCAGTTGGCATGTTATCCTCTCCTTTCCTTTCAGTTTTGTTATAAGAATTCTTTTAAAACAATCATAAACATCCCACCTTTTAAAAATAACTTTTTACCGCTCCCGAAAAATCGAACCATATTATTTTTGCAGGAGCACCTCTTGCCCCCCCGCTGCAAGCAATAAAATAATGCCTACAACTGCAGATAACAACTGTTTCTTACAAGAGAAAGTTTATAAGCCTTCCTCGCTTCTCCGCAGATTTTACCTGTACGCCCGACATTGTTCCTACGCTCTTTTTTCGACCGTGTAGTGTTGAGAGCAAACCTTCGCTTGCCGAGTCCTTTCGGAACACACCGAAGTGCGTCTTTCTCTCTCGGCACAGTTTTCGCAAACTGCTGTCATCGCCAAAGGCCGCCCACTCATATCCTGTCGGCAGGCTGTTTAGTTGTAAGGTCAGGCTTTTCATTTCTGTCTGATCGTGATATAATTGTAGACAGTAAAGCACTTTTTCTAAATAAAAGAGTGATCTTTCAAAAAATGCAAAAGTTTACTTTTAGACAAAAAGGAGGGATCGTTAGATGCAAAGAACACCGGGACTTTATGTAACACTGCAAAAGGACGGTATAATAAAAAGAACCCTTGTTACGAACAAGGGCGAGAATGTACTTGATGAAACAACCATTGGCGCTGAGCTCATATGGTTTGCAGAGTTGGATTTTAACACCTATCAGGATTCGTTAATAAAAATCGAAGAACTGGCAGAGAAGACAGAAGACGATGGCGATCCCGAGAATTACGGTACCGTCTATTTAGATACCTTTGATAAACTTCTGACCGAAGCCAACGAATTGGTGTATGATATTGAAGACATATATCCTGTGCTCGGCTCATTGCTGCGATTTGATCTTTTGGATCACACACCAAAGGACGATGGGACAGCAACGTATGTGTATAACGCCAAATATAAAATTTGCGAACATATTACTGAGCCGGTAATTTCTTATATTCAACTTCGGGAAGTCTTGGAAGACCTGTCATTTGATGTCCCCCTGGATTTTGAGGATAAGTATGCAAATCTTGCCCAAGGGGCATTTACACAATGCTATACCTTTACCGGCACTATGGAGACGGAATACCGCTTTAGGTCTATTAAAAATTACTTTCAATTCCTTTTGATCAACTATTTGAATTCCAATCCCAATGTTGCCCGATGCTTTTGTTGCGGACAATATTTTATTTCAAAGACAAGAAAAGCAACTCGGTATTGTGATAGAGTTATCAGTAACGGAAAGACCTGCAAGGAAATTGCACCGAAAATCAAGCATAAAATTGCTATTGACACAGATCCTGTTTTGAAGGCATTCGAACGCACTAAACAGAAAATGTATAAACGATATGAGCGCGCCGCCTATGCCCTTAAGCAACTTCCCAAAGGAATATCTATTGAAACGTATTGGGATTGGAGCGAAGCTGCTTCGGTGGCACGGGATCAGTATCTCCGCGGCGAATTAAAGGCAGAAGAAGCCCTGAAAATTATTGAAGTTAATGATTAACCTCCGTACAACCGAACAGAAATAATTTCATCGAGCCGTATGGCGTTTGAGATAAAACAAACGCCTGCAAAGCCAAAAACTACCCACCGGATAATATGGAAAAGTTCAGTGTTGAACCGCCGCATCCGGTGGGTAATTTTATGCTTATTTTTATAAAATTAATTTTTGTGTTCCATAATCCAATCAAGTATTTCGGTATATTTTGTTTTGCCATCCGCTACCGAAAGACCAAGGAAAATAAGCTCGGTTTGCGTGTATTTGATTTTTACATTGTTAAGCTGTAGAGTCATTAACATTGTAAGCACTCCGATTCGCTTGTTTCCATCTACAAAAGCGTGGTTGTTTGTAATGGAAAACATAAGTCTTGCTGCCTTTTCTTCTACAGAAGGATACGCTTCATTATCCCAGAAACCTGACATGGCACTATAGACCGCCGATTCTAAAAGACTTTGATCTCTAAGTCCGTGACTGCCGCCTGTCCGCTCAATGAGTTTATCATGGAGGGCGGATATTTCTTCAACCGTTAAAAGTATCATTATTTACTAAGCTCCAATAACGCTTCCATATTTTCATCAATCAGTTTATCGGCGAGACCGTCAATTTTTGCTTTGCGCATTTGCATAGCTGCGGAAATAGTGTTATACTCTTCAAAGTCTACAACAACATATCTCGGCTTATTATTTTTTAAAATAACAGCCAATCCGTTTTCGTCAACGGTGCGAACAACTCGTGAAAAATTCTGATTTGCCTCAGTCATAGGAACTAAATAGTCGGTATTAACCATCATTTTTATCACCTCTGCTATTATTATACTCAAAATATAGGATAAATGCAACCTATTTTTTAAAATTTAACAAAATAAGCCTATCGATTTTTCGAGGGCATTATTTTATCCACCGTAATTTTTCTCACTGATACACAAAGATGTAACATTTTCCATTGGCTTGGGTTACGCCTACGGCTATATAGGGATAGGATGCGGTGCGTTATTTACACCGCATCCTACCAAGCTCAAAAGCATCCCCACAGCAGAGAAGAAGGATAATTATTCTTTTCATATATTCTCAACCTTCTCCAAGCCTTCCATCACTTCTACCATTATACGAACGGCAAGGATAAACCCCTCTCTAAAAGCATCTTGTTCGGTTACACCCGATAGTTCATTTTGGCAGTCTTTAAATTTTTCAAAGGTTTCTTTTTGCTTTTCAGTTAGAGTAGAACCCAGCTCTTCTTCATTTTGACAAATTAATTTTACGAGCCTTTCCTGATTTGTGCCTTTCTTTATATATCTTTCATACGGGTGAATATTACCGTAGTATAAATCTTCAAGCGCGGTCATTTGTATTGCACCTCCTTTTGCAACACAAACACATACCACAACACTTTTCAAAAGTCCAGAGAATTATTTATAAAAAGCAAAAGCGCCGCTTTTCTGCGACGCTATATGTGCTTATTCTTGAATCCATTTCAAAAATTTGTAATAACATAATTTGGCTTTAGAAGGTTTTATATTCAATATTTTTCTAATGTTTGCAACAAGTTTTTTACAAATAGTAAACAATTCTTCAAATAGCGGCAACTCATCATATAATAACAGATATTCCTGTCTTTCATAATGTATATTGTTGCGAAGTGTTTTACAAAATTCTTGAATATTTGAAGGGCATATACTCAAAAGTTCTGTAATCATTTGCATAAGTGCAGTCCCTATTTTATTTCCAATGGGCGTCATTGACTGCTCGCTCCCAATCGAAAAAAGCCCCATTCCGAGGATAATGAAAGCAGCCCCTACAAGAAAGGCTAAAAGAAGTTCGGCTTCCGTTGGGATGATGCATAGACAAAGCAATAAAACGATCGCCGCAATCGGCGTTACGGAAACTGCACTTTCTTTTATTTTTTCAATCATTGATGTAGACCCAAGCCTACCGAATAGCTGTTTTATGTGGTTTCCCTCCCGAATACTATTGACAATAAAACGAGCTTAAGAAATATCCGACATGCTGAAAAGAATTGTCTTCGTTCTTTTCTTTTGATTCTGTAACCTCTGCAAGCCATCGCTTTCGGCATCAGAAAGAGCTCAGCAAAAAAATGTTCCTTCTTTACATTCGGATTTCAGAATTTTTTCAGTATTGTCAATATATACTGTCCTGTTCCCTCAAAAGCTCTCTCAGTTCAAAGATGTGTTTTTTGTGGTGACAGTTCTTCTCCCAGGCAAGTGTCTTTTCGTTTTCCATTTCTCCGAGAATCTGATTTGCCATGGCTTCACAATATCCGCTGTCCTGCGTCTGCCAAAGAGCTTCCGTCAGGAGCAAAAGTTTCTGCTTAAGCGGCATATTCTCTTCAATAAGATAAGCACACCTCCCGAATTACTGTTGACAAACCACTGTATATACAGTATAATTACAATCAGATATAAAGTCAACATACTGTTTATTATAAAAAAGTTCGATGCAAACACAACTGAGCGTTTATGACTTAAAGTAAACAAATTTGCATCATTTGTTAGCCGAAAGGAGAGTCTATGGAGAACCAAAGAGTGCGGCTGAGTAAGATGCTGCTGAAAAACGCATTGATAAAGCTGCTGAAAGAAAAGCCTCTTGAAAAAATCACTATCTATGAGTTGTGTGCCGAAGCCCAACTTAACCGGGTCACATTCTATAAATACTACGGCAGTCAGTATGATCTTTTAACCGACATTGAAAATGACTGTTTTCGTAAATTAGAAGAAATTCTATCCGACAACGGCTCTGACAGCGAGGACTGCCTGTGTCGTATGTTGAAGGCTCTGCTTGACGATGAAGAACATTTCAAGGTCCTTATCAATTCCCTGCCGGACAAGGATTTTTCAACCAAGCTGTTCGATCTGCCCACTATTCGGAAGCAGCTTGATATGGCGATTCCCGTAACTTTCACAGAGGAAGAACGGAACGAACTCTGCCTTTTCTTTTATCAGGGCGGATATGCGGTAATACGGGAATGGCTGAATCGCGAGAACCGCCAGTCGCCGAAAAAGATGGCGGTGTTCCTCAACGGCGTCATACGCAAACTGACACAATGAGTTGTCGTAATTGTTA
>CAKSDJ010000034.1 GCA_934445015.1 uncultured Eubacteriales bacterium
CTATTATATAGTGGGTTTTGCTATCTGGAACTTTTTTTCAGAGGCAACGTCGCTGTCGCTTACCTCGGTAATAAGTGCGTCGGCACTTATAAAAAAAGTGTATGTACCTAAATACTTATTCCCGATAGAAAAATGCCTGTTTTCACTGGTTAACTTTTTCTTTACGCTTATAGCAGTTGTAATAGTAATGCTGTTTCAGGGTGTTGTGCCGAGCATCACGGCGCTGTTGTTCCCCGTGCCGGTGATATACTGCTTTATTTTTGTCTGCGGCGTAAGTCTGTTTTTATCTGCCGCAACGGTATATTTCAGAGATGTTCAGCATCTGTACGGCGTGTTGCTTACAGTACTTATGTATCTAACGCCGATAATCTATCCGCTGTCACTTTTAGACGGTCACGGTGTTATAGCAAAAATAGTAAGACTCAACCCTATGACCCATTATGTTGAATATTTCAGGGGTTTGATTATGTATGATACCATACCCGGTATAAAAGAAAATTTAGTTTGTATAGCCTTGGCGTTGTTATCATTTGCAATCGGCGCGTTTGTCTTTAAAAAGGCAGAGGGCAAGTTTATTCTTCATATATAAAAGGAGCTTTAAATGATAAACGAGGGTAACGCAGTTGAACTTCGCGATATTGAAATGCACTTCAATATGAGCAAAGAAAAATTAGAAAGTCTTAAAGAGTATTTTTTAAAATTCATTAAGCGCCAACTTTATTTTGAAGATTTTGTAGCGCTTGACGGTGTGTCGTTTGATATAAAAAAAGGCGATGTTTTCGGTATAGTCGGTCTTAACGGCTGCGGCAAAAGCACCACGCTTAAAATTATATCCGGCATACTTAAACCCACAAAGGGTACGGTTGAAACAGCCGGTGTAATCGCTCCGCTTATTGAATTGGGCGCCGGATTTGATATGGACCTTACGGCAAGAGAAAATATTTATCTTAACGGTTCTGTGCTCGGATATTCAAAAAAGTTTATGGATGAAAAATTTGACGACATTGTAGATTTTTCGGAAATGCGCGAATTTCTGGATGTTCCTATGAAAAACTATTCTTCCGGTATGGTGGCGCGCATAGCGTTTGCTATTGCTACGGTTACAACGCCGGATATATTGATTGTAGATGAAATTTTGGCTGTCGGTGATTTTCTGTTTCAGCAAAAGTGCGAAGAACGCATAAACGCAATGATAAGCGACGACACAACGGTTATCATAGTTTCGCACTCTATTGAGCAGATTGAGCGCCTTTGCAAGCATTGTATGTGGCTTGAAAAAGGCAAAATAAAAATGATCGGCGATGCGGCAGAAGTATGCAATGCTTACAAAAATTATGAAGGATAGGTATTAAATAAAAATGTTTGAGAACGTACCTTTGAAGGAAAAATCTTGGCGAGGCACACTGAAACGATTGGCAATGCGGCTTAAAGAATTTCCGGTTCTTTATGTCGCATTACGTTGTGTGTTTAGATTTTGCAGAAAATTAAAGCATAAGTTGTTATACGGCAAATACAGCGTTAAGTTTAAAATAAGCCGAAAGAGGCGTATCGCCGAGCGGTCAACGCAGTTTGATAAAAATATCAAATTCAGTATTTTGGTACCGCTGTACAATACCCCTAAAAAGTTTTTGCGCGATATGATAAATTCGGTAGTAAATCAGACTTATTCAAACTGGCAGTTGTGTCTTGCCGACGGCAGCGATGATGAACACGATTATGTAGGTAAATACGTCAGAAGTTTGAATGACAGCAGAATTGTATATAAAAAGTTGGATAAAAACACCGGCATTGCAGGTAACACAAACGAGTGTATAAAACTTGCCGACGGCGATTATATAGCGCTTTTTGATCACGATGATTTATTGCATCCGTCGGCTTTGTTTGAAACCGCAAAAGTTATATGTGAAAAAAATGCCGATTTTATTTATACCGATGAGGTAACTTTTGTAGGTAACAGACCCACAAACATAACTGTTTATAATTATAAACCCGACTTTTCGCCCGACACTTTAAGGTCATATAATTATATATGTCATTTTACGGTTTTTTCACGCGATTTGCTTGAAAGTGTAGGTTATTTCGGAAGTGAGTATGACGGCAGTCAGGATTACGATATAATACTCCGTCTGACAGAAAAGGCGAAACATATTGAGCATATACCTCAGATTCTTTATTTCTGGCGTTCGCACAAAGGCTCTGTTGCCTATGATGTGTCCGTAAAACCTTATGTTATTGACAGTGCAAAACGCGCATTAAAGGCACATACGCAACGTTTAGGGCTTCCTGCCGAAATTGAAGATGCACCGGTTGCAACGACATACAAAATACAGTACAAAATAAACGGCGAACCTTTAATATCAATAATTATACCGAATAAGGATCATATTGAAGATCTTGACAAATGCGTTGAGTCTGTATACAAAAAGTCAACTTATAAAAATTTTGAGGTGCTGATTGTTGAAAACAACAGTGCCGACAGCAAAACCTTTGAATATTATAAGACAATTCAAAAGAAGTATAATAATTTAAGGGTTATAACTTGGGACGGCAAATTCAACTATTCGGCAATCAACAATTATGCAGTTGCTCAGGCAAACGGCGAGTATGTTTTGCTTCTTAACAATGACATTGAGGTAATAACCCCCGATTGGCTTGAACAGATGCTGATGTTTGCCCAACGCAGCGATGTCGGCGCGGTAGGTGCAAAACTTTATTATCCCGACAACACTGTGCAGCACGCAGGCATAATTATAGGTATAGGCGGCGTAGCGGGTCATCCTCACCGTGGAATTGTAAAGGATAATCCCGGATATATGGCAAGAGCAGTAATAGCGCAAAATTTAAGTGCCTGTACTGCTGCGTGTTTGCTGATACCAAAAAAAGTTTATACCGAAGTAGGCGGATTAGATGAGGGCTACGCAGTTGCCTTTAACGATGTTGATATTTGTATGAGCATCAGAAAAGCAGGATATTTAATAGTGTTCACGCCTTTTGCAGAACTTTATCATTATGAGTCTAAAAGCCGCGGTTATGAGGATACCCAGGAAAAACGTGCACGATTCAACACCGAAGTTATTCGCTTTCAGGGCAGGTGGGGGGCAGAGCTAAAAAAAGGCGATCCGTATTATAACCCCAATTTAACTCTTTCGGCCGAAAATTTTGACAGGAAATACCGTTAAGGTTTTTGTCAGAATTACATCTGATTATATAAAGAATGCGTACAATAAATAATTAGAAACAAAAAAGGTCATTCTACGGGGAGACCTTTTATTTCTCGATATATTGTTAAAAAAATAACAATTTAAAAACCGTTGTTTTGAAAATCGACAAAAAGTTTGATAAAATATTAACAAACCTATTGACATAACATAAAATATAATATATAATTGAACACAAATTTAATTATATCCTATTTGGAGGTTTTAATTATGTCAAGAGTTTACAATTTCAGTGCAGGCCCGTCAATGTTGCCGGAGGATGTGCTTAAAACAGCCGCTGCAGAGATGCTTGAGTACGGCACTACCGGTCAGTCTGTTATGGAGATGTCGCACCGCAGCAAAGAATATCAGGCAATATTTGATGAGACCGAGGCAAATCTTCGCGAGATCATGAATATTCCCGATAATTATAAAGTTTTATTCTTACAGGGCGGCGCTTCAACACAGTTTGCGATGGTTCCGCTTAACCTTATGAACAAAAACCATAAAGCAGATTACATTATAACGGGTCAGTGGGCAAACAAAGCATATAAAGAGGCTGCCCGTTACGGTAATGCACGTGCGGTTGCTTCGTCTGCCGATAAAACTTACTCATATATACCTAAAACCGTTGCTTCTGACTTTGATAAAGACGCCGACTATGTTCACATTTGCATGAACAACACTATTTACGGCACAAAGTATCATAAGTTACCCGATACCGGTGATGTTCCGCTTGTAGCAGATATTTCGAGCTGCATTTTATCCGAACCGATCGATGTTACAAAATTTGGTGTGCTTTATGCAGGTGCGCAAAAAAATGTTGCTCCGGCAGGTGTTACAATAGTAATTATCCGTGAGGATTTAATCGGAAACGCTATGGATATTACGCCTACAATGCTTAATTATTCAACTCATGCCGAAAACGGATCAATGTTCAATACACCGCCGTGTTACGCAATTTATATAGCCGGTCTTACCTTTAAATGGATCAAAAAAATGGGCGGTCTTGAAAAATTACGTGATATAAATGTTAAAAAGGCAGGCATACTTTACGATTTTCTTGATAACAGTAAACTGTTTAAGGGCACGGTAGTACCCGAGGACCGTTCAATTATGAACGTACCTTTTGTTACCGGCAATGAAGAACTCGATGCCAAGTTTGTAGCCGAAGCAAAAAGGGCAGGTTTTGTAAATATTAAGGGTCACAGAACTGTCGGCGGTATGCGTGCATCTATTTACAATGCAATGCCTGTTGAAGGCGTAGAAAAACTTGTTGAATTTATGAAAAAGTTTGAGGAGGAGAACGCGTAATGTACAAGATTAAAACCTATAACAAAATATCTAAAATAGGTCTTGAAGTTTTTGACGATAAGTATACTATAGGCGATGAGGTTGAAAATGCCGACGGTGCAATTGTTCGTTCTGCGGCGCTGCACGATGTTGAATTTCCGGCATCTTTGATGGCGATAGCCCGCGCAGGTGCAGGTACAAATAATATACCTATTGACCGTTGCAGCGAACAAGGTATAGTTGTTTTTAACACCCCGGGTGCAAACGCAAATGCTGTTAAAGAGTTGGTAATTGCAGGTATGCTTATTTCTTCACGCCGTGTTATTCCCGCTATTGAGTGGGCAAAGACGCTTAAAGGCGAGGGTGATTCGGTAGGCAAACTTGTTGAAAAAGGCAAGGGCGCATTTGCAGGTCCCGAACTTAAGGGAAAAACCCTGGGCATTATAGGTCTCGGCGCAATCGGCGTTATGGTTGCCAATGCCGCAAATCATTTGGGTATGACTGTTTACGGATATGACCCTTATCTTTCGGTCAATTCTGCTTGGAACCTGACCCACAATGCGATTCATATTTACGATATAAATGAGATTTACAAAAAATGTGATTATATAAGTATTCACGTGCCGCTTACCGATACAACCAAAAATATGATTGACGCTTCTGCCATTGCAAACATGAAAGACGGCGTCCGAATTCTTAATTTTGCGCGTGCCGGACTTGTTAATTCAAACGATATGTTGGCAGCGCTTGAAAAGGGTAAGGTTGCAGCCTATGTGACTGATTTTCCGACGGATGAAATGCTTTGCGTTGACGGCGTGATAGCCATTCCGCATCTTGGCGCGTCTACACCCGAATCCGAGGATAACTGTGCAGATATGGCAGCAAGGCAGCTTATTGATTATATTGAAAACGGAAATATTACAAATTCCGTAAATATGCCTGCAATTTCAATGCCCCGAAGCGGTAAGTTTCGCGTATGTGTAATACACAAAAATATTCCTAATATGCTTACTGCCATTACGGGTATAGTAGCCGAAAACAACGTTAACATCGAAAATATGCTTAATAAATCACGCGGTGATTATGCGTATACAATGCTTGATATAAATGTTGACGATACCGCTACTGTTAAAGAGCGTATTGCAGCCATTGACGGTGTAATAAAAGTCAGAGTAATTTAATTTAACAGAATATGTAAAAAGTGAGAGTGCCCTTTTGGACACTCTCACTTTTTGCTTTATGGATACGTCCTTATTAGCAACCGCAGCCGTTGTTGTTGCAACCGCAACCGTCATTGTTGTTGCAGCCGCAGCAGCATGTGATTAAGAGGATAAGGATTATTACCCAAGTGCAGTTACCGCCCAAACCATTGTTACACATATTAACAAGACCTCCTTTTTGTCTTTCAACACATACTATGCAAAAAAATTTTTCGTGTTACAAAAAAATACTATTGACTTTTTCTGACCTTTGGTATATAATAAAAGTCAGGAAAAGTCAAAGAGGTGCAAAAAATGAAAATCAGCGATTTGATCACAAATGAAATTTTACGTATGATAAACGAATCAAGCGAGCACACTGCAGAGATACAGCGCAACGATTTTGCAAACGACATAGGCTGTGTGCCGAGCCAGATAAATTATGTGCTTTCATCACGCTTTACGCCTGAGCACGGTTATATTATTGAAAGCCGACGCGGCGGCGGCGGATATATCAGAATAAGCCGTGTTGTTATGAGTAAATCATCGGCTTTTATGCATATAATTAACTCGATAGGCGACAGCATTGACAGATTGAGTTCGCGGATTGTAATTGAAAATTTTTTGCAGTCGGAACTTATCGATGAAAATACCGCAAGACTTATGTATGCGGCGTTGTCTAACAATGTTATGCGAACTGTGCCGGTTGCCTTGCAGGATAAACTGCGTGCGGCTCTTTTAAAAGAGATGCTGCTTGTTCAGATAGGAAAGGATTGATGTTTTATGTTGTGTGAAAAATGCGGAAAGAATAATGCTACAACACATATACGCACTGTTGTAAACGGCGTTGTGTATGAAAAAAATCTTTGCGGTTATTGTGCCGCAAGCGAAGGTTACGGCGATATGAAATATAACAGCCTTACACAAATGCTTTCTTCAATGTTCGGCGATATAACGCCGTTTGATTCTGCGTATAACGCTGTTAAATGCGAGTGTTGCGGTTCTACCTTTTCAGATATTGCCGAGAGCGGTAAGGTGGGTTGCCCACAGTGTTATACCACTTTTTATGATGAGCTCTTGCCTTATTTGAAACGCGTCCACGGCAGCACAAAACACATAGGCAAAATACCGAACCGTGCGCCTCTTGCCGTTAAAGCGGATGAAGAAACCGTTGACGGACTCCGCTCAAAGTTAAATCAACTCATACGGGAAGAAAAGTACGAAGAGGCGGCGGTAATACGCGATAAGATTAAAAAAATAGAGGGTGAAAGCAAATGAGTTATTGGTACACAAAATCAGGTCCGCAAGACGATATAGCCGTAAGCACCCGAATAAGACTTGCCCGTAACATTAACGGCATACCTTTTCCTTCAAAAATGACCGACTCGCAGTTTGAGTTTGTTAATGAAAACGTTCGCAAAGCGATATTTGAAAGCAATACTCCCTTTGCAAAAACACTTAAATTCATCCGTATGGACGATATACCCGAAATCGAACGGTTTTCAATGGTAGAACGTCATATAATCAGCAGCAGGTTTGCCAATGATTATGAACACAGGGCGATAATTATATCAGAAGATGAAAGCGTATGTATAATGCTCGGCGAGGAAGACCATATTCGCATACAGATCGTTATGGCAGGGCTTCAGCTTGAAAAAGCGTATGATATTGCCGAAAGCATAGACTCGCTTCTGTGCGGCAGTTTGGACCTCGCTTTTGATGAAAGAATAGGCTTTCTCACCGAATGTCCCACAAATTTAGGCACCGGTCTGCGTGCGTCCGTGATGCTGCACTTGCCGATTCTTGAAAGCAACGGTGAAATTGCAAGCCTGTCAGACTCGATAAGCAAAATCGGTCTTACGGTGCGCGGTATGTACGGCGAAGGTACAAAGGCGCTTGCGTCACTTTATCAGATTTCAAACCAGATAACACTCGGCATAAGCGAAAAAAATGCTATTGACAATCTAAAAGTAATTGCACTGCAGCTTATTCAAAAAGAAAAAAATTACAGAGAGCATATAAACAGAATAAAAGCAGAAGACGTTTGTATGCGCGCGTTGGGGGTACTCAAAAACGCAAGAATATTAGACAGCAACGAAATGATGACCGAATTAAGCGAGATTAAACTCGGTATAAGTATGGGCATAATAAATTGTAATGTTTTACCCATACAGTTACTTATTGAAGGTCAGCCCTATATGATTATGCGTAAATCGGGAAATATTGATCCGCAAGAGCGTGATATTAAACGGGCAAATATGTTAAGAGAGGCATTGAAAGATGTCGGTTAGTATGTAAAAAGTTGAAATGAGGAGGTTTTATATATGAAATATAATTTTAACGGTTTTACAGAAAAAGCAAATGAAGGCTTAAATCAGGCAATAAATTCAGCAGGACAAATGGGACACACCTATGTAGGCAGCGAACACCTGCTTTTGGGACTTTTGCGCGTAGGCAGCGGCGTTGCGGCAACCGTGCTTAATAAATACGGAATAACCGCCGAAAAAACCGAGGAACTTATACGCTTTAACATAGGCACGGGTACTCCTACAAAATTATCACCCGATTATTTTACTCCGCGTGCTAAGCGTGTTTTGGAGGTTGCTATGCAGGGTTGCAACAATCTCGGTAAAAAATATGTTGGCACAGAGCATATTTTAATAGGAATTTTAAGTGAGAACGATAATTTCGCAATACGTTTTATCAGAGAACTCGGTGTTGATATAACAGCGCTTACATCCGATGTACTTGAGGTGTCGGGTGTACAAACTCAGGATATAAACAATTCTGCCCAGACAGACGGTATGGGCGGCAAGTCCAAAAACTCAAAAACCCCCACACTGCAAAAATACGGCCGCGACTTGACCGAAGAGGCGCGAAAGGGAAAAATTGACCCTGTTATAGGTCGCGAAACCGAGGTTGAGCGTATTATACAAATACTTTGCAGACGCACAAAAAACAACCCTTGCCTTATAGGTGAACCGGGTGTAGGCAAAACGGCTATAGTTGAGGGTCTGGCTCAGCGTATTGTCGACGGCAATGTGCCCGAAATTCTGCTTGATAAAAAGGTATTTACACTTGACCTTACCGGTATGGTGGCCGGTACAAAGTACCGCGGTGATTTTGAAGAGCGCATAAAGGCCGTTGTAGATGAGGTCACAAAGTCAAATGACATAATTCTGTTCATAGATGAAATTCACACAATTATAGGTGCAGGTTCGGCAGAGGGCTCTACCGATGTGGCAAATATTTTAAAACCGTCGCTTGCACGCGGTGATTTTCAACTTATAGGCGCCACAACGATAAGCGAATACCGCAAAAATATCGAAAAGGATTCGGCGCTTGAACGGCGTTTTCAAACCGTTCTTGTTTCTGAACCTAATCAGGAAGACGCAATATTGATATTAAAGGGCTTAAAAGATAAATACGAGGCGCATCACAAAGTGGTTATTACCGATGATGCAATTGAGGCGGCGGTCAAACTGTCATCACGGTATATAAATGACCGTTTCCTGCCTGATAAGGCAATAGACCTTATTGATGAGGCCGCATCACGGGTAAGACTTGCTTCAAGCACTCCTTCGGATGAACTCAAATCAGTTGAACAGAAACTTTCTTCGGTTAAAGCCGAAAAAGATGACGCAATAAATTCACAGGAATTTGAACGCGCTGCAAAACTGCGTGATCAGGAAAAACAACTTGAAGATGACATTCAAAAAATAAAGGAGCAAAAAAACAGTGAAAACGCTCATGCACTCGGAAATGTAACTGCCGAAAATATTGCAGAAATAGTATCGCTCTGGACCGGCGTGCCGGTGGCTCAGCTTACCGAAGAGGAAAGCGAAAGGCTTTTAAAACTTGAAGATGTTCTGCATAACAGACTTGTAGGTCAAAGCGAAGCTGTTACAGCGGTTGCAAAAGCAATCAGGCGTGGCAGGGTAGGCCTCAAAGACCCCAAACGTCCTATCGGTTCCTTTATCTTTTTAGGACCTACCGGCGTAGGTAAAACCGAGCTCTGCAAAGCGCTTGCCGAGGCGATGTTCGGCAGCGAAAATATGATGATAAGACTTGATATGTCAGAGTATATGGAGAAACATACGGTATCGCGTCTTGTTGGTTCGCCGCCCGGATATGTAGGCTTTGAAGAGGGCGGTCAGCTTACCGAAAAGGTTCGCCGTCACCCGTATTCGGTTATACTTTTTGATGAGATTGAAAAGGCGCATCCCGATGTGTTCAACATACTTTTACAAATTCTTGAAGACGGTATTCTTACAGATTCTCAGGGCAGAAAGGTTGACTTCAAAAATACGGTTATTATAATGACGTCAAACATAGGCGCAAGAATTATAACCGATAAAAAAGTATCTTTTGGTTTCGGTGATGAAAATGAATCCGACCGCGATGAACAGGATATTAAGTCGCGCGTTTTGGAAGAACTGAAAAAAGAATTCAGACCGGAGTTTTTAAACCGTGTTGATGATATTATAGTTTTCAGTAAACTTACAAAAGATGAAATTAAACAGATTGCCGGCAAAATGCTTGATAATCTTAAAACGCGTCTTACAAATCTTAATATTACAATTGACTTCACCGATGATGTGCTTACCGCCCTTGCGGAAAAAGGCTTTGACGCGGTATACGGTGCGCGTCCGTTAAGACGTGAAATTCAAAACCGTATAGAAGACGCCTTAAGCGAAAAAATTCTTGACGGCAGCATAAAAAATGGCGACAGTGTAATTTGCGACTGCAAGGATAATACGTTTACTTTTGTTACAAAGTAAAATATATAAAAACCGATGTTTGAAATTTTCAAACATCGGTTTTGCTGTTCGGCGGGTTTAACAGTAAAGAATACTGTTAACGGGTATTTTTTCCAAACCGTAGGTTTTATTTAACGGGTCTTTAAAAATCGGTATTTTCGGGGTGTTGTAGGTATAAATTACAAACAGGATACCGATTAAAACTATCAGGCTTATTGCAATCAGCGGCGGCAGACATTTTGTTCTGCCGCTTTTCAATAAATACGTTTCAAGTATATATGTTAAAGCCGCCGCGATAAAAAATGTTGCAATATTAAACCATTCGGGCGATTTTCCAAATGCGCCGTTGTATGTGTAATAAAGTATCGGAACCGTAATAAGCGACAATAAAATTCCGGCAAGTTTTACACACCAAAAGTTTTTGTATTCCTTAAAAACAAAACTTTGTATTACGGCAAACAAAAACATCGGAAAAAACAACAGTTTTAAATGTTCCCAGGTTGACTCGTTAACAGCCGAAAATGCCGCGACGAATTTGCTGCAATTTGTCCACTCATATACAAAGTGGAGCAGGGTGCCGAATACAGATGTAAATATAAACCCCGACAATTGCCAAATATACAGTTTTTTTCTCATAATAATACCGCCTATACTGAGCATTATTATAATTTTATGTTTTGTATTCAGGAATATACGGTTATAGTTATTTTTTGCTCGATAATCGGTTCAAAAAGTAGGTTATAACCGCAATTATCGAAATAACTATAAATATGCCGAGCATACCTTTGCACATATACGGAATATTCTTTAAAAAATTTTCGGGATTAAATGTAAAATTCATAACAGATCTCCTTGTTTCAGCGTGACGGTTTTAACCCTTGTCAGCCTAAATGTTAATAAAAAAGTTAAGTATAAGTCCTCCGGCTATAACAGAAGCAATTTGCCCCGAAACATTAACCGCCATAGACTGCATTAAAAGAAAATTCTGATTATCTTCGGCAAGCCCCATTTTGTGAACTATTCTTCCCGACATCGGAAAGGCGGATATGCCTGCTGCGCCTATCATCGGGTTGATTTTTTCTTTTAAAAACAGGTTTAAAAACTTTGCAAACAAAACGCCGCCTGCGGTGTCAAAGATAAATGCAACAAGTCCGAGACCCAATATTATCAGTGTTTCAACTCTTAAAAAACTATCATAGCGCATTTGCGATGCAATGGTAATTCCGAGCAATATGGTAACAAGGTTTGCAAGCACTTTTTGTGCCGTATCCGAAAGCGAGTTTAAAACGCCACATTCGCGTATAAGGTTGCCGAACATTAAAAATCCTACAAGAGCAACCGAATCCGGTGCTGCTATGCCTGCAATAACCGTAATAATAATCGGAAAAAGAATTCGTGTCACTTTTGAAACAGACTGCGGTTTATACGGCATTCTGATAAGCCGTTCTTTTTTTGTTGTTAAAAGTTTTATCACCGGCGGCTGAATTATAGGAACCAGCGCCATATATGAGTATGCCGCAACCATAATAGCGCCTAAATATTTTGATTTCAGCGCCTGCGCCACCACAATTGATGTCGGACCGTCCGCCGCGCCTATTATTGCAATTGAGGCGGCGTCTTTAATGTCAAAAAACATTGAAGCGGTGCAAAGCGTAAAAAATATGCCGAACTGTGCCGCCGCACCGAAAATCATAAGTTTCGGATTTGAAAGCAGCGGACCAAAGTCAATCATTGCGCCTATGCCTATAAACAAAATAAGCGGAAAAATTTCATTTGCTATTCCTGCATTGTATAGTATAGACAGCACGCCCTCTTTGTCACCCTGGGTAACAGCGCCCGAAAGCGGAATATTTACAAGTATAGCGCCGAAACCTATCGGCAGCAGAAGGGTAGGCTCCATTTCTTTTTTTATTGCAAGAAAAATCAGCAGACCGCCTATCGCCCACATTACAAGCATTCTCGGGTCAAAATTTTCAATTAAATTTGAGTATAAAAAATCTAAAAACTCCATAACGCACATCCTTATTAAAAAATTTTTATATAAAAAAAGACTCTTATTGCGCAAAAAATAATCGCAATAAGAGTCTTGTCATTTAATGCAAAGGCGGGCATAAAGCCGTACTGACGCCGAATGCAACGATATTCGCCGACTACTCCCTCTATGGCAGTATAATTATACTATCACAGTCATACGTTTATGTCAAGTCCTGTTTATTACTTTATGCAGACTGTTTTATCGGTTGAAAAACATAAAGTGATATGTTATAATACATACAAGTCAGTTGAATTGTTCACAAATATTTTATAAACGGCTGCCGTTAAGCAGCTTTTTAAAAAGCCTGTCGGTTAGCATGTGCTAACTTAGCGTGAAAAGCATTTAAAATACTGAAAATTGTAATTAACGATATATATAAGGAGTAAAAAATGAAAGATAAAGAACTTAATTTTGACCGTACCTGTCACGTGATTTATACAAAGCAGTGTAAAAAAGAAATTCAGAAAAAGATTGCGTTGCATTACCCGAAAGGCGAACAAAACGGCGTATGGGAACAGGTCCAGCGGCAATATGTTGATTTTTTGTCTGATTGGCGTACCGACCTCGGCGGCAAAAATAATTTTCATAACGGAAAAGGCGGCAATTATGACTGTATCGCCCTTATGGCATATTACACGGTGTGTAAAGATGTAACAAGCCTTGCCGAAATTGAGGAAATGGAAGGCAATCTGTTTTTGGGTGCGTTTCGCAAAATGAAATTTGTTGACTGCAACAAGCCCCTGTTTAAAAAACTGATGTATAAGGCATTTCAAAATGCCAAAAAACAATGTGATAAGTGGGGCGATTTTAAAATGAACATCGCTCCGTATGATCCCGATAAACCTATTTACTATGAGTTTACAGAATGTCCCACGGCGGAGTTTGCCAAAAAACACGGTTTGCTTGAGATAATGCCGGCGCTTTGCAATCCCGATTTTGAGGCTATGGAGTGCGTACATGCGCGACTTGTGCGCACAACAACGTGTGCAAACGGCGACAAATGCGATTATACCGTATGCGGCGACTGTGACCCATACTTTAAAAATCATCCTGAGTATCGCGATAATGCGGGATACCGCAGAAATAAATAAACGCAACGGAGATTTTAAATGGAAGTTTTTTGGGGAATTTTAATACCGTTTATCGGAACATCGCTTGGCTCGGCATGCGTGCTGTTTGTAAAAAAGTCGCCGGGTGAATCGGTTCAACGCGCACTTGCAGGGTTTGCTGCCGGCGTAATGGTCGCCGCGTCGGTGTGGAGTCTGCTTATACCGTCTATTGAAAAGTCAGGGCAAATGGGTAAATTTTCGTTTATTCCTGCGTTTGTCGGCTTTTGGATCGGCGTTCTGTTTTTGCTTATGCTTGATCATTTGATTCCGCATTTACATATAGGCAGCGAACAGACTGAAGGTCCAAAAAGCAAACTCAGGCGCACAACAATGATGGTTCTTGCCGTAACACTGCATAATATTCCCGAAGGTATGGCGGTTGGCGTTATGTATGCAGGATTTATTTCGGATACCGCCCAAATTACGGCGGCAAGTGCGTTGGCGTTATCACTTGGCATTGCAATACAAAATTTTCCGGAAGGGGCAATTATATCTATGCCGCTCAGCGCTGAAGGCGAAAATAAAGGTAAAGCGTTTTTCGGTGGAGTAATTTCAGGAATAGTAGAGCCTGTCGGAGCGATTCTTACGCTTATTGCGGCTCAGTTTATAATACCGGCATTGCCGTATCTTTTAAGTTTTGCTGCCGGCGCTATGCTTTATGTTGTGGTAGAGGAACTGATTCCCGAAATGTCACAGGGTAGCCACTCAAATGTCGGAACGGTATTTTTTGCAGTAGGTTTCAGTGTAATGATGGTGCTGGACGTGGCTTTAGGGTGACAATTGTGACGTATTTATTTTACGTGATGAATTTTATCAACCTAAAGTCTGAGGTGTTGTAATAATCGCAGATGTGTGCTAAAATTATTACAAGGCTGAATATCCGAAAGGATATTGCCGGAAGTATTGAAAAAAATAATATAAAATGCTGAAAGGGAGCGTAAATGATGAACAAAACGGTTATTTTAAACAACGGATTAAAAATTCATATGCTTGGTTTCGGTACTTGGTGCATAGATGACAGCAAGAATTGACCGCGAGATTGCAGGGGCAGACACGCCCATTCCCGAGCCGACCGCAACGGGCAAGTCAAGTGACAGTGAAGCAACCGATCAGCCGACAGAGCCGAAATTTGAGCCGTATAAGGGCAAGATACGCAAGCCCGGT
>CAKSDJ010000035.1 GCA_934445015.1 uncultured Eubacteriales bacterium
ACCTCATTGTCCGTATTGAAAACAGAAGGCGAAAATCTGACCGTACCAGTTTTAGTTGTTCCTATTTTTTGATGTGCAACCGGCGCGCAGTGCAGACCGGCTCTGAGGGCAAATCCCCTTTCGCTTAGATATGCCGCGGTTTTTTCTGACGGTATATCTTTAATGTTAAACGACAGCACAGGTGCATAGCCCCCGTTTGAGGGGTTGGTATACAGCACGATGTCGCTGTTTTGGGATAACCCCTTATAAAGTTTTTTTACAAGCATATTTTCATATTCAAAAATGTTGTTTTTGCGCGAATTTACAAAGTCGATTCCTGCGGATAATCCGGCTATTGCAGGTAAATTTACCGTGCCGCTTTCAAGCATTTCGGGCAGCGTGTCGGGTTGTAAAAAGCTAAAAGAGTCGGTGCCTGTGCCACCCTCTATAAGTGTGCGTTTTATGGGGCCTTTTGCTATTAAAACTCCGAGTCCCATAGGAGCGTAAAAGCCTTTATGCGGCGCAACGCAAAGATAATCTATATTCATTTTTTCCATATCTATATTAAAAACTCCCGCTCCCTGAGCGGCGTCAACGCCGAACAACAGACCGTGTTTTTTGCAAAGCGCACCTATTTTTTCAAGAGGCGGCATTTTTCCTAAAACGTTTGATGCTGCAGTGCAGAATATCATTTTAGTATTTTTATTTACGGCATTTAAAAAATTTTTTACGGTTTGACTGTCGTCTTCGAGCGAAACCTCTGCAATGGTGTATGAAATATTCATACTTTTAAGAGGACGCATAACCGCGTTATGCTCTAAATCGGATACTATTATATGGTCGTTTGAATTTAATACTCCCTTTAAAACGTAGTTAATGCTTGCAGTGCAGTTTTGAGTAAATACCACTTTTTCTGCCCCGTCGCAATTAAAAAACTCTGCTGTTTTATCACGTGTTTCATACACTTTAAACGCCGCGTTTTGCGACAGTTTGTGTCCGCTTCTGCCGGGATTTGCAGAAAGATTTTTTAACGCGTTGTCAACGGCGTTTATAACCTGGGTGGGTTTATGCCCCGTGGTTGCCGCGTTATCAAAATATATCATTAAATAATTGCACCCCCATTACTGTATTTATACAAAAAGCAGCCTTAACAGGCTGCTTTTTGTTAATCGAAAACCCATGCTTCACGGTTAATTACTGCTTATTTCCAAAACCTTAATGCCGGAACCCGTAAGACCGTTTATTATTGTTTGACGGTTACCGTTAGCAATTACTACATAACCGCAGCCAACATTGCCGTTCATATCGGTTTTGCGTTCAATATGCGCCTTAACGCCAAGCCTGCGCAGTAAATCTCTGCCTTTTATAGCATAGGTTACAGAACCTACATATATTGTGTGGCGTTGCATTTTGTAACACTCCAATTAAAAAATGCTTAGAGAAATCTACACCCTATACTATGCCATTTTTAATTAAAAGTTCATACCTGTCAAACGGCGGACGACGTCAGTTTTTTTTATAAAACGTAAAGATAACTATAAGTGATACGGGTAAAATTATCATTCCGGGTATACCGGCAATTTTCAATCCCAAAAACATAAACAACAGCGTAAAAAGCGGATTTATTCCGATTTGTTTGCCTATTATTTTTGGTTCGGTAAAATTTCTTACTATGCAGATCACAACATACAGTATAATCATACCGAATGCGCGTCTTGGGTCATTTTGCAAAAACAGTATTACAGACCACGGCAATAAAACGGTGCCGGTGCCGAGAACGGGTAAAATGTCGACAAGCGATACAATAAACGCCGCTATTAAATAGTTTTCAACGCCTATAATTAAAAAACCTATTGTCAGTTCCGCAAACGTTATAAGCATTATGATGAGGTATCCGAGCACGAATTTCAATATGCAATCGGTAAATATATCTTTTACGATTGCTATGGTTTCATAAGTTTTTGCCTTTATTATCCCCCTTAAAAAGTTTTTAAGTCTGTCATAGTCTTTTGAAATATAGCATGTTGCAACAACGGTTACAACCGTGCTTATAAAAAATGTCGGTATTTTTTTAATAATAACAGCAACAGTGCCAGACAAAAAATCGGTTATTTTTATTCCTAAATTTGTAAGCGTATCCTCAACCATTTTTTCTAAGGTTGTATCGATGCCGTCGTCAAACGAATTTGAAAATTTATGCGTAAAATCGTTTATCTTTTCTGTATACGACTTGAGCACGCCTATTTGTTTTAAAATATATTCTATTACGGAATTGACTTTTGAAAAGAGCAACCACCCCACAAGAAACAGTAGCAACAAAACAGCGAGATACATTAAAACCGATAATACTGCGGCGCATATTTCTTTTTTTATTTTCAACTTTTCCGACGCAAAAGATGCCGGTCTTTGTACCGTATAGGCTATAATTACCCCGATTAAAAACGGAAATAAATACACAGTCATAAATTTAATTGAAAAGTAAACTAAAAAAACACAAGCAACAATAAAAAACAAATTGATCAAAAAATCCTGTTTCTTCTTTATTTCCATCTGCAATTCACCGCCTATATGATACTATTACCTGTTTTTTTAGGTATAATAAGAAATATTTATTGATTTTTTTAAAACTGTGTAGTATACTTTTAAAATGTCGATTTATGTTTAAGAAATTTGACTGTGTAAGTTAAAATCCGGAGGTTGAAAATGATTTCTGTAGCAGTTATGGGACACGGAACCGTCGGTTCCGGCGTTGTTGAAATATTGCTTAATCAAAACGCTTTGTTAAGCAAACGAATTAACGAGGAAATCGATGTAAAATATATTCTTGATTTGCGTGATTTCAATGGTTTGCCTTATAGCGATAAATTTATTAAAGACTTTGAAAAGATTGCAACCGACGATGAGGTTAAAATTGTTGTTGAAGTTATGGGCGGTATAAATCCGGCGTACGACTTTGTTAAACGTTGCCTGCTTTCAGGCAAAAGCGTTGTAACCTCTAATAAAGAGCTTGTTGCCGCAAAAGGCGCGGAACTATTAAAAATCGCAAATGAAAATAACGTGAATTTTCTTTTTGAGGCAAGCGTTGGCGGCGGCATACCGATACTGCGTCCTATTTCGCAATGTCTTATTGCAAATGAGATTACCGAAATTAAGGGTATTCTCAACGGAACAACTAACTACATTCTAAATAAAATGATAGTAGACAATATGGATTTTGATTCTGCGCTTAAACTTGCTCAGGAAATGGGTTTTGCAGAAAAAAATCCCGCTGCGGATATTGAAGGCCATGATGCCTGCCGTAAAATATGTATACTTGCATCTTTGGCGTTCGGAAAACACGTGTATCCGGAACAGGTTGAGACTGTCGGCATAACCGACATTACCCTAAGCGATGTTGAATATGCCGATTCATTTGACTGTGCAATTAAACTTATAGGTCAGGCAAAAAAATGCGAAAACGGCAAAATTTTTGCTTCGGTAAAGCCTATGCTTATAAACCGCAGTCACATACTCTCGGATGTTGACGGTGTTTTCAACGCAATTATGGTTACCGGCGATGCTGTGGGCGACGTTATGTTTTACGGCAAAGGCGCCGGAAAAATGCCGACAGCAAGTGCGGTTGTTGCCGATGTTTTAGACTGTGCAAAACATATTAACTCAAGAAAATATATCGGTTGGAGCGAAGGCTCTGACGATTACGTTATAAAACCCGATGAAAAAGTTCGTCTTTATGTATATATTCAGTCTGACGATTATGATATGCTATGCAAACAGTTCAGTGAAGTTTTTTCGGATAACACATGGCATATTAAAAACGATTTCAAAAAAGAAATTGCTTTTATAACCGGCGAAGATTATGAAAGCGTTTTAATCAAAAAAATAAATTCTATTAACGCAAACTGCGTAAAAACAATGAATATACTGTTCTGATTTTGAGGAGGCTCAGATAGATGGCACTTATAGTAAAAAAATTCGGCGGCTCATCGGTAAAAGATGCCGAACACGTTATGAATGTTGCCGGTATAGTTGTAGAAGAATACAAAAAAGGTAATGACGTTATCGTTGTGGTGTCTGCTCAGGGCGACACTACCGATGACCTGATTGAAAAAGCAAGAGAGATAAATCCGACCGCACCGCCTAAACGCGAAATGGACGTATTGCTTACCGCAGGCGAGCAGATTTCGATTGCATTGCTTTCAATGGCAATTGAAAAATTAGGCTGCCCGGTAATTTCGCTTCTTGGTTGGCAGGCAGGTTTTAACACCGATTCTCACCATGGCATAGCAAGAATTAAAAAAATAAATACCGAGCGTATGAAAGCTGAACTTGCAAAGGGCAATATTATTGTTGTTGCAGGTTTTCAGGGTATCAATAAGTATGATGATCTTACAACTCTGGGACGCGGCGGTTCAGATACAAGCGCAGTTGCAATTGCCGCTGCGATGAACGCCGACCGTTGTCAGATTTATACTGACGTTGACGGCGTTTATACCGCTGACCCGCGCAAAGTTAAGGGTGCTGTTAAAATGGATGAAGTTCAGTATGACGAAATGCTTGAAATGGCAACTTTAGGCGCTCAGGTACTTAACAATCGTTCGGTTGAAATGGCAAAAAAATATAATGTTGAACTCGAAGTTCTTTCAAGCCTTGAAAGAAAACCGGGTACTATTGTAAAGGAGCACGTAAAAATGGAAAAGACTTTAATTCGCGGCGTGGCAAAAGATACAAGCGTTACAACAATTTCGGTAATAGGACTTAAAGATCAACCAGGCGTTGCATTTAAACTGTTTAATAAACTTGCACAGTATAAGGTTAACGTTGATATTATATTGCAGTCGGTAGGTCGTCACGGTACAAAAGACATTACCTTTACAGTATCGCACGAACAGCAGAATGACGCAACAAAAGCAATGGAAGCCATGAAACCGATTTTTGAATATCAGGATTTAAAAATCAGCAATGCCTTTTCAAAAATTTCAATAGTGGGCGCCGGTATGGAAAGCAATCCCGGTGTTGCCTCTAAAATGTTTGAAGCGCTTTACGACGCTGACATAAACATTCATATGATATCTACCAGCGAAACAAAAATTTCGGTACTGATAGATACCGAACTTGCCGATAAAGCAGTTCAGGCTGTTCACGACGCGTTTATAGGTTAAAATTTGTTATTTAAGCCGTCGTTTTTAAGCATAAAAGTAAACGGCGGCTTTTTTTGAGATTTATAAAAAAACATCTTGACAAATTATGTATATATGATATAATTATTTTCGTTACGGTGGATGTAGCTTAGTTGGTTAAAGCGCCAGTTTGTGGCACTGGAGACCGTGGGTTCGAATCCCATCTTCCACCCCACGAGTTAACCTCGGTATCATACAGCTACCGGGGTTACTTTTTTAAAAAGCAGAATATACTGGGGTGTCGTCAAGCGGTAAGACACAGCACTTTGACTGCTGCACGCGTAGGTTCGAATCCTGCCACCCCAGCCATTTAAAAGTCTTGAAATCAATGATTTCAAGACTTTTTTATATTTGTTTTAGCTGCAAGACGGCTTTGCAATCAAATTTTTTGATGGTATTGAACCGGCAAAAGAGTGGCTCCTTGATGAGCGGAACACTTAAAAAATTTTAACAAAAAAGCACCTTTTGAATAAACTGATAAGCAAGAGGTGCTTTATGAATATTTTATGTAATGTTTTAAACAGACGCGCAAATGCGGCAGCATATATATCAGGCGGTGAAAAATATCCTGATATTAAAGGAACGGTTATGTTTTATACCACTTGTAACGCTGTGTTGGTGCGCGCTGAAATCAGCGGTCTGCCTACAGCAAACACCGCCTGCGAAAGCCCTGTTTTCGGTTTTCATATTCACAGCGGTTCTGACTGCGGCGGAACTGCGATTGAACCTTTTGCGGACACCGGCGCGCATTTTAACCCCGAAAATTGCAAACACCCGTACCACGCAGGGGATATGCCTCCCCTTTTCGGCTCTGACGGCAAAGCTTTTTTAATGTTTTTGACCGACCGCTTCGGCGTAAATGATGTTATAGGCAGAACGGTTGTTATCCACGCAATGCCTGACGATTTTATGACGCAGCCGTCAGGTAATTCAGGTGAAAAAATTGCCTGCGGAATAATAAAACGGTTTTAAAATACTTATCATTGTAATAATGTTTTATCTGAGCTGCCTTACCCATATTTTTATTTTTTGTTGCATTTGCTCTTGCGTTTTATATAAGTTTGTGATAAAATCTTTAAGTGCAATAAAAGCAATATTGAATATGGGCCCGTAGCTCAGTTTGGGAGAGCGTACGGTTCGCATCCGTAAGGTCGAGGGTTCGATCCCCTTCGGGTCCACCAAAATAAAGACCGTCGATTGAATCGGCGGTCTTTATTTTATATTATTGCCTTTTACATCCGGTAAATCCGTTTATAAAAGATCTTGACTAAACAAAAACAAGCCAAGTATTTAAGGTTCGGTTTGCAAACGGGCAAACCGCTTTGACGGTCTGTAACACAGCAAGGCGATGAAAATAAGCAACGTTGTTGCAGACAGACTTATTGGGTAGGCAGTCATAATGGTACTGAAAGTTTTGCTGTGCGGAAATACAAATTTGATCCAGGCAATTCTGACACCGCACACGCCGACCATTGTTAAAATTGCCGGCACGAGTGAAATACCAAATCCGCGCAAATAGCCGCTCATAACGTCATAAAGCAGACTGAACGAATGTGAAAGCATTATCATTACCAGTCGTATATAACCGGTTTTTATAACTTCGGGATCATTATTGAATACGGAAATGAGCGGTTTTCCGAAAATGAGAATTACGGCAATTGCAACCGAAAGCGCGGCAAAACCCTCTAAAAGACAAAGGAACAACGTTTTTTTACAACGTCTGTACTCGCCGGCTCCCGAATTCTGACCGACAAACGTAGTACAGGCCTGGGAAAACGAATTTAAAATATCGTATGTTATGACTTCAATATTAAACGCTGCGCTTGACGCCGCCATAACCACTGTGCCAAGGCTGTTTATTGCTGACTGAATAACAATGTTTGAAAGTGCAAATACAGCGCTTTGTATCCCGGCAGGGAGACCTATCCGAAAAATGCGTTTTAAAATTTTTAAATCTATACGCATCAATTTAGGCTCCAAGCGAATGCATTGACTGCTTTTGCGGAGTCGGTGATAAAGCAGTGCCGAACTTACAGCGTTTGAAATTACCGTAGCAATAGCTACGCCGTTTACGGTCATATTAAGAACGGCTACAAAGAATAAATTTAAAATAACATTTAAAATTCCGGAAGTTGCCAATGCTATAAGCGGAATTTTTGTTTCGCCTACACTGCGGAATATTGCCGCTTCAAAATTATAAAGCAGAATAACCGGCATACCCAGCAAATAAATACGCAGATACAAAAGCGCCAACGGAAAAACGTCCTTTGGTACGTTTAGCAAGCCGAGTATAGGTGCAGCCGCCAACTCGCCTATTACAGCCACCAATGCACCGCCTATAACTGAAACAACCACAGATGTGTGTACCGCTTTTTGAACATTTTTTATGTCACCACACCCAATGGCGTTTGCAATAACAACATTTGTTCCGAGCGCTATGCCGATAAAAAGGTTAACTATTAAACCTATCAGCGGACTGTTTGCACCTACTGCCGCGACTGCGGCGGTGCGTTCGTCACCGGTAAAATTGCCGACTACTGCCACATCTGAGGCGTTAAACAGCTGTTCTAAAATTGCTGTTGCCGCCACAGGCACCGCAAATTGCGGCAGTTTATCCCAAATGGAACCGTGCAGCATATCTAACTGCCTTTTTTTATTCATCATATCATACTTCTTTATAATTTAATCCCGTAACAGTATAAATTTAAACAGATATAATAGCAAATACATATAAAGAATGGCTTATTATAGTTGACAGGAATAATAAAACGGTATATACTTTAGGCTGGGTGATGATAAATGGAAATACGGTTATTGCGCTATTTTCTTGCTGTGGCACGTGAAGAAAACATAACACGCGCGGCAGAACGGCTGCATATTTCACAACCGTCGCTTTCAAAGCAATTGATGGAGTTGGAGCGAGAAATAGGAAAACCTTTGCTTATCAGGGGAAAAAGAAAAGTTACGCTGACAGCTGAAGGTGTTTTGCTGCGGAAACGTGCAGAAGAAATAATTACGCTTACCGAAAAAACCGAACGCGAATTAAGCGCTGACGCACAGCATATAGGCGGCGAAGTAGTCATAGGGGGCAACCCGACCGCCGCGGTTTTAAATACGGTGGCCGCAGTAAAACTCAAATATTCTGATATCAGTTTCAGATTTTACTGCAGCGATGCCACTGACGTATTGGAACGTATGGAACACGGTAGTTTGGATTTTGCTGAGTTATTAGAACCGATTGACAGCACAAAATACGAATATATCTCTTTAGGGGACAAGTCACATTGGGGATTGCTTATGCCGGACAACTGCCCGCTTGCAAAAAAATCAACTATAGAAAAAAACGATCTGAACGGCATTCAAATCATTTTACATAACCGAACGGGACTTCAACAAAAAATTGCACATTGGGCGCAAGTCGAAATTGAGCAATTGAATATTGCGGCAACTTATAACGTAGTGAACGGAAATCCTGCAGCGTTTGTCAAGAGCGGTCTTGGTTACATGCTTACAACCGATGACCTTTTACCGGAGAAGTTGGATAGCGGACTTTGCTTCAGACCGCTTTTTCCTACGCTTGAGAACAGTCACGCGCTTGTTTGGAAGCGTTACGCCGTGTTCAGCAAAGCAGCAGATGCTGTTTTAAATGAATTCAGGAAAAACATAAGCCGCATAGCATCGCCGATATAGTTGAAAAAGAAAAACAAATATGATATACTGATGTAGACAGAATTTAGGAGGTAGTTGTTTATGAAAAAATTCAGGACAATTGTGGACTTCAGGGTGCGATACTTTTTTCAATGATTGCCGGAATTGCGTGCATAATTTATGCAATTGATAATCGTGACGAATAAACATATTCAACTATATAAATAAACCTTCCGCAAGCAAATTGTCTGTGGAAGGTTTTTATTATTGCAGGTCTACCCCCGTAAAATCAAACTTTGGTATATAATCGGAAGTTGCGCTTGAGCGCTCCTGAATATAGCATTTTTCAAATTCACTGTCTGATATATAATTTAAAACTTTGTTGTATTCTCTTTTGGTTACGCGACGATTTATAACAGGCATATCGGCCGCTTTTTCAAGAGGAAGATACTGGCTCATTATGCTGAAATAGGCGTTGGGCGTGTTTTCTTTGACCCAGTCAAATATATTTATTGCATCATTTGTAGATTGCGGCAACAATAAATGCCTTACAATAAGTCCGCTTTGCATTATGCCGTTTTTAAAAACACATTTATTTTGCTGGCGATATGTTTCACGCAGTGCCGCTTTGCATATATCGGGATAATCGGGTGCGTTGGAATACAGTTTTGATTTTTCGGAATTGAAATACTTAAAGTCCATAAGGTATATATCTATGTATCCCTGTAATTTTTTAAGTGTTTCGACGTTTTCGTAACCGCCGCTGTTATAAACGACCGGAATTGACGGTTTATAAATATCAAGCGCATTCAATATGCTTTTTACATAATGCGTAGGCGTTACCAGATTGATATTGTGCGCGCCGTCATATTCAAGCCTTTTAAAAATTTCGGCAAGATCTTTTTCGGTTATTATTTTGCCGTTATTTTTTATGCTGATATCACTGTTTTGGCAAAAGACACAGTGTAACGAACAGCCGCTGAAAAAGATTGTTCCCGAACCGTTTTTGCCGCTTATGCAGGGTTCCTCCCAAAAATGCAGTGCCGCTCTTGCTATTTTAGGGTTATCGGGCATACCGCAATATCCACCGATGTTTTCAGTGTCGGTGCGAATTGCATTGCACTTACGAGGGCATATATTGCAACGTGTCAGAATTATCCCCTGCCTTTTTGACCTTTGGTTCTAAAATTCTGCGTTTTACGATTACAGAATCAAAAGTTTTTTTGAAACTCACGCGGCAGATAAACTTTTTATTACAGGATCTGCAGATAAAATTTGCCGAAAAACTGTTATTTTTAAATCGCCACTTTGAAAGACGTTTCATTTTTTTACCGCATATATTGCAATAAAAATCGAGCGCAGATTTTTCAATTGAAGTATCGCTGATATCGCTTATAAAATAAGGTTTAAAGCAAAGGCGTTTGAAGAAGTCGGGATTGGCAGTGTCTTTTATATACTTTTCAAAACGGTCTTTGCAATAATATTTTTTAAGCATCTCGGTACACAAAAGACTGTCATCTTTTGCATTGTGAAGTTTATAGCTGTCGGTTGTAATACCTAAAATCCCGGCGGCGTTGCCGAGAGATATCTGCGACTTACACTCATACCCCAACAAAGACATTTCACCCTGAATGTACTTTTGCAAATCAAGATATTTGTCTGTTTTAAATCTTAGATTTTTCAATAAATACCTTTGATTTTCAACAATCGTATACAAATCGGAATTGCTCCAGGTAATCATTATTGTATCGTCGCCAAGCCACTCATTGTATTTTTGCACCGCTTCGCAAAGATCGACGCCCGACCGCATAATCTCACCGGTAATTCCGGTAAGCTGCGAAAACCTGCCTGACACTTTTTTTGAAATCGAAGATTTAACGATCACATCAAAAATATCAACGACATTAAAATTATCATCTAATTTTACGGCACCGATCTGCAATATTTGGTTTACAAATCTTTTATAAAACGGGTGGTACGCACTGTCCCACTCCATATCGAGAATTACATAATTCATCAACGATTTTTAGCCTCGTGTTTCATACGCAATTCTTTATTCAATATTTTTTTACGCAGTCTGATATGGTGGGGCGTTATTTCTACAAGTTCATCATCTTTTATAAAATCAAGCGCCTGTTCAAGGCTCATTATTGATGGCGGAACAAGTTTAAGGGCATCATCAGAACCCGAAGCACGTGTGTTTGTAAGGTGTTTTGCCTTGCAGACATTACATACAATGTCCTCGCTTTTAGGGCTTTCACCGACAATCATACCCTCATAAACCGGCACTCCTGCGCCTATAAACAACCTGCCTCTGCTTTGAGTGTTGAACAAGCCGTAACCCGTGGTCTCGCCCGTTTCATGAACTATTATTGAACCTGTTTTTCTGTGCTCAATGTCGCCTTTATAAGGTTCATAACCGTTAAATACGTGATTCATTATACCGTTACCGTTGGTATCGGTTAAAAACTGTGAGCGGTATCCGAGCAATCCGCGCGCAGGGATTAAAAATTCAAGATGCGAAACGCCGCCCTCACGGGTACCCATATTCTGAAGTTCGGCGTGACGTGTGCCGAGACGCTCCATAACAGAACCCACATACTGCTCGGGAACCTCAATCATAAGCAGTTCGATAGGCTCAAGCAAAGTACCGTTTTCATCACGCTTGTATATAACGTTAGGCGGCGAAACCTGAAATTCATAACCCTGTCGGCGCATAGTTTCAATCAGTATTGAAAGATGCAGTTCGCCGCGACCGGATACTTTAAATGTATCTGCACTGTCGGTTTCCTCTACTCTGAGGCTTACATTTGTAAGTACCTCTTTAAAAAGCCTGTCACGAAGGTTTCGCGATGTAACATACTTGCCGTCTTTACCGGCGAAGGGCGAATTATTTACCATAAAATTCATAGACAGCGTAGGCTCGTCTATTTTTACAAAAGGTAACGGCTCTATGCAGTCTGTGTCGCAGGCGCTTTCACCTATTTCAAGCTCGTTTATACCTGCAACCTGAATAATATCTCCGACGGTGGCGGTTTCAACCTCGGTTCTTTTAAGGCCCTGATACATAAACAGTTTTGCAATTTTAACATTTGTGCTTGTGCCGTCTTTATGGCAAAGAGCCACTGTCTGCCCTACTTTTACCGTGCCGCGAAGCACGCGGCCTACGCCTATTCTGCCGATATAATCGTCATATTCAATGTTAGTAAACAAAATCTGCAAAGGCGCTTCCGGGTCGCCCACAGGCGGGTCAATCTCTTTAATAATTTCTTCAAACAGGGGTTTCATATCAGTGCCTGCAATGTCAGGCGAATAAGTAGCATAACCGTCACGACCCGAAGCAAATACAACCGGAAATTCTATCTGATTTTCATCGGCTCCGAGTTCTATAAATAAATCCAATACCTCATCAACAACCTCGATAGGACGCGCCATCGGTCTGTCGATTTTATTTATTACAACAACCGCTTTTTTGCCGAGTGCAAGCGCCTTTCGCAGCACAAAGCGCGTTTGAGGCATACAACCCTCAAAAGCATCAACAAGCAAAAGTACGCCGTCTACCATCTGCAAAATACGTTCAACTTCTCCACCAAAATCTGCGTGCCCCGGTGTATCGATTATATTTATTTTTACACCGTTATACATTACGCTTGTATTTTTTGACAGTATTGTAATACCGCGCTCACGTTCAAGGTCGTTGGAGTCCATTACACGCTCATCAACTGACTCGTTTTCTCTGAAAGTTCCGCTTTGACGGAGCAATTGGTCGACAAGCGTTGTTTTTCCGTGGTCGACGTGTGCTATGATTGCGACATTTCTTATGTTTTCTCTTTTTTCAACTGACATTAAAAAGTCCCCTAAATATTAAATCATTTGCTGTGTTCTTCTATCCAATTTTTATACCAATATGCAGAATCCTTAGGCATACGTTCCTGTGTTTCATAATCAACATATACTATACCGAAGCGGTCGCTGTAACCCTTTGCCCATTCAAAGTTATCCATAAACGACCATATAAAGTAACCGTCTATTTCGGCGCCGTCATCTGTTGCCTTTTCGAGTTCTATAAGGTATCTGTTAAGATAGTCGATACGGTTAGGATCGTGTACCTTACCGTCAAGTGATACGGTATCGTGCGCCGACATACCGTTTTCGGTGATGTAGATAGGTTTGCCGTATCTTTCATAAAGGAATCGAGGTCCCCATCTTAACACCTTAGGTGTTATAGGCCATTGAATAGCGGTTTTTGCATGACCCTGCTTATTCGGAACAACCTGAGGATTACCGTTATCATCGGCTTTTACCATACTGCCCTCATAAATATTCTGACCGTAAAAATCTATAGGTTGATTTATGAGTTTCATATCGTCATCGGTTATTTCTGGCAGATATTCTTTATACATCTGCAAGCCGTCGCTCGGATAGTGACCCAATAAAACGGGGTCGCTCCACCAAGAGATGCTCCACATAACGTTGCGACTGAGCGGTGGGCAGGCAAACATTTTTTTGCGTGCCGCCTCAATATCCGCAGGAGTTTCGCTTGCAGGATAACACGACGTGCCGGTGGGTGCATAGCCCACTTTGATAGGCTGTTTTGCGTTTTCACGCAGGGCGATCACGGCTGCACCGTGTGCTTTTAAAACGTTGTGACATATCTGGAATATATCTTTATAAAGCACTTTATAACCCGGTGCATGGGGGCTTGTCATATAACCTGCCCCGATAAAACACTGAGGCTCGTTGAATGTAATAAAGTGCGTTACGCGGTCGGAAAACAGTTCGGATATTTTTGCGGCATAATCCGCGAACCATTTAACACTGTCATCATTCAGCCAGCCGCCTTTTTATGGAGTGCGTAAGGATAATCCCAATGGAATAATGTTATATACGGTTCGATGCCGTTTGCAATTAGCTCATCTATAAGATTTGAATAAAACTGCACACCCTTAGGGTTGATCTTGCCCGTGCCTTCGGGGAAAATGCGCGACCAGCTGATTGAAAAACGGTATGCCTTAATACCGAGACTTTTCATCAGTTTTACATCTTCTTTATAGCGGTGGTAATGATCGCAGGCAACATCACCCGTATGACCCATATATATGTTATCGGGTTCGTGAGTAAAAACATCCCACACATTAAGACCCTTGCCGTCTTCATTCCAGGCGCCCTCTATTTGATATGCCGCGGTTGCTGTGCCCCATACAAAATCTTTTTTAAAAGCCAAGTTAAA
>CAKSDJ010000036.1 GCA_934445015.1 uncultured Eubacteriales bacterium
CATTGTTTTGGTTATACCTGCTGCCGTCTGAACGGGCAGAACATCTTTTTCGTTCCATGCTTTCATATGGTATACCTGTGCATTTTTTTGCCAGTTTTCTATAATTGCACTGCCGTTTTTGCACTGCATATAAAATCTCGGCATAGCAACAAAATTGTATGTACCTACTTCAACATAAGCGGTTTTTCCGCTTTCAAAATACAAGTTAAGTTTAAATCCGTCGTCAACCTCACGGTTTGTAATATGCGTTACCGTGCAATATATTTTTATAATTTTTTCTTTTATTATTTGCAATATCTGATCTATGAGGTGAACTCCCCAGTCAAGAATCATACCGCCGCCGTGCACTTTTGTTCCACGCCAGTCGCTCGGTATGCCACGTGAGCCGTGAATTCGCGATTCTATATTTATAAGTTCGCCTATTTCGCCCGATTCCGCAATCTTTTTCATCGCCAAAAAATCTACGTCCCACCGTCTGTTTTGATGAACAGTAAACAATTTCTCGCATCTGTCTGCCGTATTTTTCATCTCGTCAAAAGCGGCAACCGACATCTCGACAGGTTTTTCGCATATAACATTTTTTTCTGCCATAAGCGATTTTATTACAAGTTCTTTATGGCAGTCGTTAGGCACAGCCACAATTACCGCCTGAACGGCAGCGTCTGATAACAGATCTTCAAGCGAGGAGTATGCGTGTATGCCGTTTTTTAAGGCAAGTTTACTTTTGTCGGGGTCAATGTCATAAATACCGCACAGATTTGCCACATCGCTTGCTTTGATCTGACGTGTGTGCCAGGAACCCTGACCCCCGTATCCTATAACCGCAAAATTCTTTTTCATTTTTATACCCCGTTTTTAAAGGTTTTTTCTCTAATATAATTTTACCCGGATAATGGCCCTTAATCAAGCCGTTGGTTTAGCATTATTTGCACAAAATACTTAGCAATTGTAATCAAGTTTAATTTTGAAAAGATTTGTGGTTAAAGCGGTACCTGGTATATTTGATAACACTATAAAACACTTGACTTATAAGGTATAAAAGAATATAATATTAGCATACTTTAACGCTACTATGCAGTAAAGCAAACTCAGGCTGGCTCTTATAGGCCAAAACAATCGGAGGTAATCGAAATGTTTAAAAAAGTATTGGCAGTAATTCTTGCTGCAGTGTTACTGTGCGGCGTTTTTGCAGGTTGCGGCAGCAAAAAAGATGACGGAAAATATAAAATAGGCGTTGTACAGCTTTTACCGCACGACGCGCTTGACGCAGCAACAAAGGGATTTCAGGACGCCCTTAAAGAAAAACTCGGCGCTGATAAAGTCGAATTTGACGTTCAGTACGGCGGCGGCGAAAAAACAAACTGCACAAATATAGTTTCAAACTTTATTTCCGATAAAGTTGATCTTATAATGGCAAACGCAACAGATGCTCTTGCGGCTGCCGCAGAAGGCACCGACACTATTCCGATAGTAGCTACATCAATAACCGACTATGCAACCGCTTTGGGTATGAAAGATTGGACAGGCACTACCGGCTTTAACGTAACCGGCACTTCCGACCTTACCCCCAGCAAAAAGCAGGCGGCTATAATTAAAGAATTGGTTCCCGATGCGCAGGTTGTAGGTATTCTTTACTGCTCAAACGAGTCAAACTCAAAATATCAGGCTGATGAAATGAAAAAAGAACTTATTGCCCTCGGCTTTGATGAAAAGAACGTAAAGTTCTACACCTTTACCGATACAAACGATATTAACGCCGTTGCGCAAACCGCGGTAGATGAAAGCGACGTTATTTATATTCCTACCGACAACACAGCGGCAAACAACACAAAGGCAATCAACAATCTGGCAGAACCGGCAGGCGTTCCTATAATAGCCGGCGAAGAGGGTATCTGCAAGGGTTGCGGCGTTGCAACGCTTTCGATCAGTTATTATGATCTCGGTTACAAAACAGGCGAAATGGCGTATGAAATTCTTGTAAACGGTGCAGACCCTGCAAATATGAAAATTCAAACGGCAGACGCAACTACAAAAAGATATGTTGCTTCACGCGCAACCGCTTTGGGAATAAAAATACCCGAAGACTACGAAGCAATGGATGAAACATAATAGATCGTTTTAAGTTAAAAATCTGATTATTAACCGTATACTGAAAGGCGATAAATGCAATTATCGCTTTTCAGTATGTTTTAATATTTTTAGGAGTAAGATAATGTTACAGTTTTTACAGTCTTTACCCTCACCCATTGCACAGGGAATGATATGGGGCATTATGGCAATAGGAGTTTACATAACTTTCAGAATACTTGACGTTGCCGACCTCACGGTTGACGGAACGTTGGGCCTCGGCGGTGCAGTGCTTGTAGTGCTCACAACAGGCGGAGTAAACATCTGGCTTTCTTTGTTTATTGCGTTTATAGCCGGTTGTATAGCCGGACTTATTACCGGTGTGCTTCATACAAAATTCGGCATACCTGCAATTTTGGCAGGAATACTCACACAGCTGGCGCTTTACTCAATAACTCTGCACATTATGAGTGACCGTGCAAATACACCGATAAGCCGCAGAAATTATAAACTTATAGTTACCTCGCTCACAACAAGCCTTCCTAAAACAATACTTGTAAGCGCAGCGTTTGTTGCGGTAATAATAGCCTTGCTTTACTGGTTTTTCGGCACAGAACTCGGCCGCGGATTGCGTGCTACCGGCTGCAACCCTGCTATGGCAAAGGCAAACGGAATAAATATTGATACCCAAAAAATCATAGGACTTGTTTTATCAAACGGTCTTGTTGCTATGTCGGGCGGTTTGCTTGCACAGTTTTCGGGCAACGCCGATGTAAATATGGGTAAAGGCGCAATCGTTATAGGTTTGGCGGCTGTAATTATAGGCGAAGTTGTATTCGGAAAAATATTTAAAAACTTTGCACTTCGTTTGGTTGCCGTGGTTTTAGGCGCTATCATTTATTACATAGTAATAACTGCGGTTTTGAGATTCGGCCGCAATTTCGGGCTTACAACAAACGATTTGAAACTTGTAACAGCTGTAATAGTTGCAATATTCCTGGGTATTCCTTATTGGAAAAAGAAATATACCGAAAAAAACATAGGAAAATCAAAGGGAGGTAAGGCAGATGCTTGAAATTAAAAATGTTTCAAAAACCTTTAATCCCAATACTGTAAATCAAAAACTTGCCCTTAACGGAATAGATCTTGTACTTAATGAGGGCGATTTTGTTACCGTTATAGGCGGTAACGGCGCAGGTAAGTCAACAATGCTCAATATGATTGCAGGCGTTTATCCGGTTGATTCGGGTCAGATTATAATTGACGGCATAAATGTTACCCGTTTGCCAGAGTATAAGCGCGCAAAATATTTGGGCAGAGTTTTTCAGGACCCTATGACAGGCACTGCCGCCGATATGCAGATCGATGAAAATTTGGCGCTTGCGGCTCGTCGCGGAAAATGCCGGACTCTCTCTGCAGGTATTACTTCAAAAGAAAAAGAAGAATATAAAGAGTTGCTCAAATCACTTGACCTGGGACTTGAACACCGGCTTACATCTAAAGTCGGACTCCTTTCGGGCGGTCAGCGACAGGCGCTTACGCTTTTAATGGCTACTCTTAAAAAGCCCAAACTTTTGTTGCTTGATGAGCACACTGCGGCGCTTGACCCAAAAACCGCAAAAAAGGTCCTTGACCTTACAGAAGAGATTGTTGCAAAAGATAACCTTACAACACTTATGATTACTCATAATATGGCTGACGCCATACGTGTAGGCAACCGCCTTATTATGATGAGTAACGGCAAAATCATTTTTGATGTTTCGGGCGATGAGAAGAAAAAACTGACCACCGCAGATTTGCTTGAAAAGTTTAAAAGTTCTTCAGGTGAAGAACTTAACAATGACAGAATGTTGTTATCATAAAATAAAAACAGAGGCAGTTTTAACTGTCTCTGTTTTTGGTTTTGGAGAACTGTATCGGTAAAGACGCGGCAAATTATTTTTTCGGCGGTGACGGAACATCGGAAATTCCGATAAAATAATCCGCCGATACATTATAAAAGCGGCAAAGTGTAATAAGGTCTTCAATTTTTAATTCCGCTCTTCCGCTTTCAATATGGCTGTAACCCTGTTGCGATTTTTGCAGTATTTTTCCTACTTCTGACTGCGTTAAATCGTGATCTTCGCGTATGTTTCTCATTCGAGTTCTGTAATCCATAAAAATACTCCGTATAACAAAATGTATTTTTATTGTATGCACTCAGATTTTGAGTATTGACAAATACTCAAAGATTGAGTATAATGTTGATATCTTAAATATGAAAGAGGTAAACATTATGAAAAAAATTCTGTGTTTCGCACTTGTTCTGGCGATGATCTTTTCACTTCAGGCCTGCGGTTTTGACACACCGACAAAAGAAAGCAACCCTGCCGGTGCGGGTTCGTCGTCAAAAGCCGAAAAAGAAACTTACGGACTTAACGAGACTGCCGCATTTAATAACCTTAAATTCACCGCGACCGAAATCAAAGAGTCAACCGGCGGAAGTTTTCTATCACCTGAAGACGGTAATGTTTACGTCGGTGTTAAATTTACGGTTGAAAACATATCTGATGAAGAGCAAGCCGTAAGCAGCGTTTTGCTTTTTGACGCATATTCAGGCGATACAAAGTGTGATTATTCCATTTCTGCGCTTACAGAGTTTGACGGAAGCAGCATTGACGGCAGTATTGCACCCGGCAAAAAACTTGAGGGTTGGTACGGCGTTGAAGTGCCTGCCGATTGGTCTGAAATCGAACTTGATGTTAAATCAGACTTGCTTTCAAGCGGTACTGCAAGATTTGTTTTTACAAAGTAACTGTTAAAAAAGGAGGGTGAATTTATGGTTTATTGTCAAAAATGCGGAAGAGAAATCATGGATGAAACGGTCATTTGTCCCGGCTGCGGATGCAATGTTTCGAAAAAGAAAAGCGGCAACGGCGGAAGCGACGGTTTAGCGGTTGCAAGCAAGGTTTTTCTTATTTTGGGCTGTGTGGCGCAGGGCTGGTTGCTGATTCCGCTTGCTTGGTGCCTGCCGATTACCATTTCAATCTGCAATAAAATGAATGCGAATGAACCTGTCGGCACCGGACTTAAAGTGTGTTCACTGCTTTTTGTAAGTCTTATAGGCGGAATTCTTCTTTTGTGCCGTTCGGATGAAGATAAAATCTAACTTACATAATAATTTTTTATGCTTACAAAGTCAGGATTTTCGGCTCAGTCGAAAATTCTGACTTTGTTCTTTATTGTTTGACACAGGTAAAAATAATTCCTGCAAAAAGCAAAAAACGGCTTGCCAAGCACCTGTTATGATAGTATTATCACATTGAAACGTAATGTTTTAAAATTTGAATTAACGGAGTGACAGTTATGGCAAAAATAATAGGCGGACATTCTATACCGAATATCCCGTGGGAAAATAAGCCCGAAAATTGCAAAGACGTTGTATGGAGAAGCAATCTCAACCCTATAATCACGCGAGATGCAATCAAAGACGCAAACAGCATTTTCAACAGTGCGGTAGTGCCTTATAAAGGCGAGTTCCGCGGTGTGTTCAGATGCGACAGAACCGACTGGGTTCCATTTTTGTTTCGCGGCAAAAGTAAGGACGGCGTGAACTGGGATATAGATGATGAACCGTTACGGTTTGAAAACAAAATTGAGGGCGTACCATACGTTTACGGCTATGATCCTCGTGTTTGCGAAATTGACGGCAGATATTATATCGTGTGGTGTACCGGTATGGATAATTGGGATCCCACAATAGGTATGGCTTGGACCGATGATTTTGAAACGTTTCACCACATGGAAAACGCATTTTTACCGAATAATCGCAACGGTGTACTGTTTCCGAGAAAAATTAACGGCAGTTATGTAATGCTCTCGCGTCCGTCATCAAGCGGACATACAGATAGGGGCAGCATTTATTTGAGCCAAAGTCCCGACCTTACCTATTGGGGCAAACATCGTCTGGTTATGAATCCGGCAGTCGGTTGGCAGGCTGCAAAGATCGGCGCCGGACCGACACCTATTGAAACCGATGAGGGCTGGTTGCTCATTTATCACGGGGTAAGACAAACCTGCAACGGTCTTGTGTATATGGCAGGCACCGCAATTTTAGACCTCGAAAAACCGTGGAAAGTTTTGTACCGCACAAAAAAATACATACTCTCTCCTCGTGAAGACTATGAGCGCGTAGGTGATGTGCCTAACGTGGTATTCCCCGTTTCCACACTGTGCGATAAAGATACAGGACGCATTGCAATTTATTACGGATGTGCGGATACCGCCGTAGGTCTTGCATTTACAACGGCAGACGACCTTATAGAGTTTACAAAAAACAATTCTTTTTAATTCAGACTAAACAAAAAGCAGACTTTCGGATGGGGTCTGCTTTTGTTATTGAAAAAACATTGCGGTTGTTGTATTATAAAATCAGGCAGTTTAAAAATCACAGTAATTCAGGTGTGTATATGCGTAAAAAATCAATTCCGATAGTCGAAGATCAAAGCGGAAAATTCTATCAAAAGAAAATCGGGGACTTTTTTGTGTCCGAAAATACGCTTACAAGTGATTTTCGGTTACATCAACACGATTTTTATGAACTTGAATATATAACCGAGGGTGGCGGCACGCACTTTATAAACGGCGAGGCGCACAGCGTGCAAAAGGGCGATATGCTTTTTGTTACGCCATTTGATTTTCACGGTTACAAAACCGATGGGCTAAAAACGATTACCTGTCACTTTTATGCGAAAGACCTGTCGTTTGAAGTGTTGCGGTTTTTGCACACTTTAAAGACGGGCGTAGTAAAAAACATCGAACCGTATACCTTCGAAAATCTTGAATATATGTTAAAGGTTTTTGAAAAGGGCGGAAAATTTGCCGAATTAAAATTGAGAAATATTATTGAGATTATATTACTTGACTTGTTTTATGATAAAACCTATGAGTATGAGGAAACGTCTAAAGATAAAATATCCGCGGCGGTAGGATATATAAATATTAATTTTCGCAGTGATATCACGCTTAAATCAATACAGGAAAAATTCAATATTTCACAATCGTATTTCAGCCGTGAATTTAAAAAACGAACCGGTAAGTGCTTTAGTGATTACATTTGCCAAAAAAGGCTTGAGTTTGCAAAAAAACTTTTAAAAAACGGTAATTTGGTAATAGACGCCTGTTTTGAGAGCGGTTTCGGCGGAATCAGAAATTTTAACAGGCAGTTTAAAAATTATTACGGAATAACGCCTACCGAATATATAAAAGGTAAAAAATAACCGCCCGACATTTTTCGACGTTTTACAGTTGAATTTTCATTTGCAGGGATATATAATAAAATAAAAAATCACGGAGGTAACAGTTATGAAAAAAATTATTTGTAAGGTAGAATATGATACCGACACCGCGCAGCTCGTAAAAAAGCACACATACGGTGAGTTCGGTGACAGCACCGGTTATGAGGAGAGCCTTTATGTAACCGAAAGCGGAAAGTATTTTATTTATGTAAACGGCGGTTGCGATTCGATATACCCCGAAGCGGATATAAAAAGATTGTCTGCCGCAAAAGCCGAAGAGTGGCGTAAGGCACATTGATATATTTTAAAATCGGTTAAGGTAATATAAATGGATATAAAAGAAGAGTCGCTTAAAAGGCATTACGAATGGCAGGGAAAAATCGAAGTTGTATCGCGAACCCACGTTACCGACGGCAAACAGCTTTCGCTTGCATACACGCCCGGTGTGGCAGAACCGTGCCTTGAAATACAAAAGGACATCAAAAAGTCATACAGGCTTACGCGCCGCAGTAATTTAGTTGCGGTTATAACCGACGGTTCGGCGGTTTTGGGGCTTGGTAACATAGGTCCCGAAGCGGGTATGCCGGTTATGGAGGGCAAGTGTGTTCTGTTTAAAGAGTTTGCCGATGTTGACGCGTTTCCGCTTTGTATCAAAACAAATGATGTTGATGAAATTGTGCGTACCGTATATTTGCTTTCGGGATCATTCGGCGGAATAAATCTTGAAGATATAGCGGCGCCGCGTTGCTTTGAAATAGAGCGCAAACTTAAAGAAATTTGCGACATACCGGTTTTTCACGATGACCAGCACGGCACTGCAGTTGTAGTCGCAGCCGCAATGCTTAACGCTTTAAAAGTTGTGGGTAAAAATATCAAAGATATTAAGTGTGTAATAAACGGCGCAGGCGCCGCAGGTACCGCAATCGGCGAACATCTGCTTGATATGGGCATTAAAAACCTTATAATGTGCGATAAATCGGGCGCTATATATGACGGTATGGAAGGCCTCGGCGACGCCCACGCAAAATTGGCAAAAATAACAAACCCCTATAAAGAAAAAGGTATGCTTTCGGATGTTATTAAAAATGCCGATGTATTTATAGGTGTTTCCGCTCCTAAAACGGTAAGCAGGGATATGATAAAAACAATGGCAGAAAAAGCAATTGTTTTTCCTATGGCAAACCCTGTACCCGAAATTATGCCTGGTGAGGCAATTGCCGGCGGTGCTTTTGTTGTAGGTACGGGCAGGTCCGATTTTCAAAATCAGATCAATAATGTTTTGGCATTCCCCGGTATATTCAGGGGCGCGCTTGATGTTCATGCAAGCGATATAAACAAACAAATGCTTACAGCCGCTTCGCACGCAATAGCCTCGCTTGTAACCGATGCCGAACTTTCGCCTGAATATATTCTTCCTAAAGCGTTTGATAAGCGCATTGCCCCCACAGTGGCAAAGGCAGTGGCAAAAGCCGCAGTTGACAGCGGAGCAGCACGCGAGATGAACTGATATTTATACTTTAAAAGGAGTTATATTATATATGTTGCTTTTTTATGTAAGACACGGCGACCCAATATATAATCCCGACAGCCTTACGCCGCTCGGTGAACGTCAGGCGGAGGCGGTTGCAAAACGTTTGGCGCTGCACGGGGTAGACAGTGTTTATACTTCGAGTTCAAACCGTGCAATACTCACCTCAAAACCGACCTGTGAATTACTTAAAAAGGAGGCGCAGGTTCTTGACTGGTGTAACGAGGGTCACGCTTGGGCTGATTTTGCTTGTGAGGATAAAGAGTGCAGAAAAACATGGTGCTTTTATCAGCCTGAATATATAGATATGTTTAATTCAAAAGAAGTAAGAGCGCTCGGCGAAAATTGGGCGGAACATCCGATGTTTGCAGACCGCAACTTTAAAAAAGGCATTGAGCGTGTAAGACGCGAAACATATTCGTTTTTATCAGGCTTGGGTTTTACTTTTGATGAAGAAAAGGGAATGTACAAATCAAGCAAATGCGGCAATAAGCGGATTGCAGTTTTTGCGCACCAGGGTTTCGGACTTTTGTTTTTAAGTACGGTGCTTAATATTCCGTATCCTATGTTCTGTACAAGATTTGATATGTCGCATACAAACGTTTCGGTAATTGAGTTTTCCGAGTGTGACGGATACATACTTCCTAAAGCACTTACTCTTTCAAACGATTCGCATATATACCGCGAAGGATTGCCGACAAAGTACAATAACGGGGTATATTTTTAAATTTTTCTATAAATCACCTGCCGGATGTTGTCCGGTAGGTGATTTTTTGCAAAAATCAAACAAAAATTATATGTTTTTTTATAACTATTTGTCACTTTACAAATGTGTTTAAATATGTTATGATACTCACTGTGTGTTTTGAAACAGAAAATTGAACACAACAAGAAAGGGGAAAAAAGTATGAAAATGATCTATGGCGTAAAAGACAAGCCCGGTTTCGGCAAGGTGATCGTATTTGCCTTCCAACAGTTGTTGGCGATTCTGGCAGCCACTATCGCGGTTCCTACTATTGTAGGTAACGGAATGTCACAGTCTGCAGCCCTCTTCGGTGCGGGTGTAGGCACAATTGTCTACTTGCTGTTCACCAAATTCAGAAGTCCGGTATTTTTGGGTTCATCCTTTGCTTTTATCGGATCAATGCTTGCGGCGTTTGGCGGCGCAGTTTCAATGGAAGCCGGTTATGTGGGACTGATTTTGGGTGCTGCATTTGCCGGCTTAGTTTATGTGATAATTGCGATAATTGTAAAATTTGCCGGTGTCGGTTGGATCAACAAATTGATGCCTGCTGTGGTTATCGGACCAACAGTTGCAATTATAGGTTTGTCACTTGCCGGAAACGCTATAAGTGACCTCACCAAAGGTAAGGTGCTTGACGCTGAAGGCGTATCAACCGCTAATCCGCTTATTGCACTGATTTGCGGTCTTGTTACACTGTTTACGGTTGTAATCTGCTCGGTTTACGGCAAAAAAATGGTAAAACTTATCCCATTTATCATCGGAATACTTGCCGGATATGCCGTTGCGGCAATCTTTACTGTAATCGGTATAAAAACAGGCAATACCGCTTTGCAAATCATTGATTTTGCGGTATTCAAAAATATGTCGATCTTCGCGGTTCCCGACTTCTCATTCATTACTGCGGCAGACGGCATTAAGGCAATTGACGGCAACTACATTGCTACCGTTGCTGTGGCGTATGTTCCGGTTGCATTTGTTGTGTTCGCTGAGCATATAGCAGACCACAAAAACCTTTCATCGGTTATAGGACAAGACCTTCTTGAAGAACCCGGTCTTCACAGAACACTTTTGGGCGACGGTGTAGGCAGCATAGTAGGCGCAATATTCGGCGGCTGCCCCAACACTACATACGGCGAGTCGGTTGGTTGCGTTGCCATTACCGGTAATGCTTCGGTTGTAACCATTTTGGCTACCGCAATTATGTCAATTGTAATCGCATTCTTCGGACCGTTCGTTACATTCCTGGCTACAATTCCGAACTGTGTTATGGGCGGCGTATGTGTTACACTTTACGGCTTTATCGCAGTAAGCGGTCTTAAAATGATTCAGGACGTTGACCTTAACGACAATAAAAACCTGTTCGTTGTTGCTATAATCTTAATTTGCGGTATCGGCGGACTTACCGTTTCTTTCGGAAAAATTACAATTACTGCAATTGCCTGTGCGTTAATTCTCGGAATTATCGCCAACGTTGTTCTCTCGGGTAAGAATAACAACGCAGTTGAAAATTCAGAAGAAACCGCAGAATAATAAACTTATACATATATAATTTATGTATATAAAGCCTTGCCCAAATAATTGGGCAAGGCTTTTTTTGCTTTGTTTTAACTGTTTTTATGACATAATAACCGTCATAAACGACACATTTTTAATTTTGGAAGGTTCGACAAGTTTTTTTACAAAAATTGGTAAAAAAAGCCGATAAACAAAAAGTTACAAAGTTGTAACTATTTGAAAACGTTGATTTTTTCGTTAAATTGCACAAAATTAACCGTTTTGATATGTTTGACATAGTTAAAGTTTTGGAGTAGAATAACTTGCGTTGGTTTTAGTGACCGATTTGTCATATCATAATACACGATAGGACATTTGAATAAAAAGGAGTCGTTAGATGCTTAGATTGAAAAAAAGCGGCAACTTTAAGTTTGCAAAACTTTTGCAAAAGCGAGTTCCGCTGATGGCAATGCTTTTAATTGCCGCTATCTGTGCAACAACTTTATTATTTCAGTCGGTAAACATTTTTACCGTAACAGATGGTCAAATTACAAACAAAGTATATTCACTTTCGGACAGTATTGAGGGCGCTATGAAGGTCGCAGGCTTTACAACCGAAAAATACAAGGTTTTAAGTGTAACCGCGTCGGGCAATGTAACAAATATAGATCTGGCGTATAAGTTTCCGGTTTATATTACATCGGGTGATGAAACGGTTGAGGTTTACACCACAGAGTCAACGGTTGCGGAATTGCTCAAAGAGGCAGGCTACACCGTTGACGAGTACGATATGGTGGAACCGGCTCTTGATACGGTAATAAAAGACACCGTTTATATCGATTATACAAATATCGATTATGTTTCGGGCAGTTACACCGAGGCAATACCCTGCACAGTTAAAACCGTATATTCAGACAAAATGGAAGAGGGCACAAAAACCCTTAACGGCGGTGTTGACGGCGAACAGCAGGTTAATTACACCGCAAAGGTTGTAAACGGTGTTACCGTTGAAACCGTTATTGAAAACACTATTACATTAAGCAACCCTGTAAACGGTGTTGAAACAATAGGTACCAAAAAGAAAACAGCTGCGGTTACTACAAGCGAAAATGTTAAATCGGTTTCAACGCTTAAACCTTCAGAAGCAATTGAACTTGACGTAAGCGGAAATCCCGTTAATTATAAAAAGCACATAACCGTTCAGGCCACAGCGTATACCTACACCGGTCACAACTGTTCTACCGGTGTGGCACCTCAACCCGGTTATATTGCCGTGAACCCAAATGTAATACCCTACGGCACTAGAATGTATATCAAATCGAGCGATGGTTCATACATTTACGGTTATGCCGTAGCAGCCGATACAGGCTCGTTTATAAAGTCAAGGCCCAATAATGTTGACTTGTTTATGTCAAGCAAAGCGGCATGTACCGCATTTGGCAGAAGAAATGTCGAAATTTATATTTTGGAATAATTAAAAAGCTGCACAATAAAAAAGATGTTTTGTAAAGATTTAAACTTTTACAAAACATCTTTTTAAATTTAATAATTACTGCTTTTTCATAAGGAACCAAAGTATCGCAAAAATCTGTAACACGGCGGCAACTATAAAAATCAACGATATTTTAGGAATAAGCAGTGTAACCATAACACATAGAGCAAGCGACCATATAAGGGTTGATATTGCGGCGAATATGTGTATCTTTTTCCACCATATACACGAAAACACTATGCCTACGATTGCGCTTATGGGTATTGCATAAATATAGAACCGCCACGCACCGAACGACGGAAGTATAAGTTCAAAAAGGAAAAACAATATTGTTGCAACAAGCCACGCAACGCCCATTGAAAGCAGTGTGATTATTATTTTGTTGCGCGTGGTCATAAGTCTGCGGCGCGGTTTTTCGGCAATTAGGTCATTGACCGTCAAACCGAAAATTTCTGCAATTTGTACTGTAACCGCAAGGTCTGGCAACCCGTCGCCGCGTTCCCATTTGGATATTGATTTATCTGAATAGTTGAGTTTTTCGGCAAGTTCACTCTGCGTAAGCCCCAACGCTTTGCGATAGGTGCTTAAATTTCTTGCAAAATACTCGTGCAGCTGTTGTTCGGAAACCGGCATTAGTTCAAATCCTTTCGTTTGTATTTGGCATTTATATTTTACAATATAAAAAAAACATAATCAACAATAAATTGTTAACATTTTTAAAATGAAAACTATTTTTAATTTAAACAAAATTTTTGTTGACAACAGTAATTTAAAGTGATATAATAATCGGGCGCCCAAACAGGATTATGCGAGTGTGCTGGAATAGGCAGACAGGCACGTTTGAGGGGCGTGTGTCCATGACGTATGGGTTCAAGTCCCATCACTCGCACCATTTGGGAAAGTCGCTTAAATAGCGGTTTTCCCTTTATTTATGCGGTTTTACGGTGGTTTAACATAAGTTTTTATATTGTCGAAACAGTATCAAAAATGCACACGAAATACAAAAAATGCACACGAAATTTCACACGAAAACTCATGTGCTAAACAAACAACAGCTTGCCGACTAAAACAGTTGCAAATCTGTCGAAAGCTGTGTAAAGTATTATAAAAATACCGCCTCGTTCCATTATGGTTCGGGGCGGCATTTTTTTGTTTGGTGACGGTGTCATATATTATTGTCGGCATTATAACTCATCATTATTGCATCGCGCAGATAATGATAACCTTTAAGATGTTTTGGTACACCTATTCTG
>CAKSDJ010000037.1 GCA_934445015.1 uncultured Eubacteriales bacterium
CCGCTGTTATTCTGCCGCTGAAATGTCCGCCGCCTCTGAAATCCTGAAATCCGCCGTAACGGCAATTGGCAGTGTAATCCGCATGTGACGGGCGCATTTTATACTGCATTTCACTGTAATCCGATGAATGAGTATCGGCATTTGGAATTGTAATGCAAACAGGAGTTCCTGTTGTTTTGCCGTTAAACACGCCGCTGTTTATTTCAAAATCATCTTTTTCGCGGCGCGGCGTAGATGTTGCGTCTTTAGGTCTGCGGCGATCAAGACACTGTGATATAAAGTTTTCATCAACGTCAAGACCCGAAGCAATTCCGTCAATGACAGCACCTATTGCCTTGCCGTGGCTTTCACCGTAAATTGTAACGGTGAGGTTATTTCCTATGGTGTTTTTCATTTTTTATACACCGCCCTTATTTCATCGGCAAAATCAGAGAAACTTTCATCCTCAATCTTAAAACTGCCTATATTATCAACCCTTACAACAGAGATTTTGTCGCCCGCCTTTTTTTTATCGTGACTCATAGTTTTTATAACGGTTTCGACATCGGTTTCAACAGTGCAGGGCAAATTTAATTTTTTAAGCACCGAAACGAGTTTTTTTCGAACATTTTCGCTGCACATAGGCAACATACCGAGTGCCACGCATTCGCCGTGATACAGCGTAGGGGTGTTGCTTTCAACGGCGTGGCCTACCGTGTGACCGAAATTCAACACCTTGCGGAGTCCTGTTTCTTTTTCATCGCTTTCGACTACCGACCTTTTGATTTTAACCGAGCGTTCTATAACAGTATCTATGTCGTTTTGCATATCGCCGTTTTTAAACATCTCAAACAGTGCAGCATCGTGGGTAAGCGACATCTTAACTGCCTCTGCAAGACCGTTTGAAATCTGCCGCTCAGGCAATGTTTTAAGAGTATCGGGGTCTATTACAACGCATTCAGGCTGATAAAACGCGCCTACAATATTTTTGTAACCGTCAAAATCTATCGCTGTTTTTCCTCCTACGGATGAGTCGACCTGCGACAGCACCGTTGTGGGTATGTTATAAAAATCTATGCCGCGCATAAATGTTGCGGCAGCAAAACCCGCCATATCGCCGACAACACCGCCGCCGACCGCAACAACGCAATCGGTTCGCGTAAAATCGCCGCTTACAAGCGCTTCGAGTATTTTTTTATAAGTATCAAAGTTTTTTGACTTTTCACCTTGCTCAAAAATAAAAACAATCGCTTTTCGGCAGAGAGCGGCAACGGTTTGCGCATATTCGCGCGGCACTCCGCTGTCGGTAACTATAAGTGCACTTCTGTCAAGATTTAAGTATTCATTTGCTTTTTTTAGCGCACCGCGCTCTAAATATATGTTATATCCGCCGTTTTTGGTCTTTACGGGTATTATCATAATGCCACCCCTTTCTGTGGTGTAAAACGGGTTTATCTTTAAACTTTTATTTCTTTATCGTAATGGCACAAAACTTTAAGGTTTGAGCAAAACTCCGAAAGTTCCTCAAGCATTTTAACGCCGTTTTCGCTTTTAAGATTGCCCTCGCCCTCGGCATAGAAGTAGTAATCCCATACAAGTTCTTTTGTAGGGCGGCTTTTTATGGCGCGCAGATTAAAACCGTGCTCGCCTATTACCGACATTGCGCGGCCTAACGAGCCTGCCGCGTTTTTAACCGTAAACAACATTATAAAGTGATTATCGTTTTCGGTATAAAGTTTTTCGCTTCTTGAAAATACCGCAAACCGTGTAGAGTTGGTATTGCTCTCATTTATATGAGCCTCAAGTTTTACAAGGCCGAATTCATCGGCGGCTTCCTCACTGCCTATGGCGGCCGTGTGTATGTCTTTTTGCTCTGCAACACGTTTTGCGGCAACCGCAGTGTTTACCGCTTCTTCGGTTTCAAAGCCGTGTTTTTCTATGTAAGGCGAGCATTGACCCAGCGCCTGCGGATGACTTATTACCTTTTTAATATCGCTTAACTTTGCCCCTTTTACAGCCAAAAGATTTTGTATTATATCCGCCTCGTAAACGCCGTTTACAAACAAAGAGCCGAAGAAACTTAGATCCATAACCTTGCCGACGTCACCGTTGAAACTGTTTTCAATAGGCAACAGGGCGCAATCGCAGTCGCCTGCGACAACAGCGTTATACGCCGATTTAAAATCCTTATATCCTACACAGTTGGCATCGGGAAAAATGCGTTTTGCAACAATATTTGCAAAGGCACCCTTTACGCCGCTGTACGCTACGCGCATACCGTCAAGAATACGGTGCTGAAAAGCTTTTGAAATGTTAATGGTCTCGCGCAGATAATTTACATAATAAGATTTGTAATCCTCATCTTTTATAAATGTGCAGTTACGGGCAATCAGTTCTTCCTCGCGTGCAAGGTCGTCAACCTGAAGTCCGTGTCCTTTTTTATAGTTTGCCACAAGCCGTGCGGCGTCCATTCTTTTTTCAAACAAAGCCGCCATTTCTTTATCGGTTTCGTTGATAATTTGTCTGGCAATTTCTAATTCTGTCATAATTATTGTCCTTTATATTCATCAAATAGTTCTTTAAATGCCGAAATGGAATTTTTGATTGTATCATAAGATACGCAGTATGAAATTCTTACATATCCCCTGACTCCGAAAGAGTCTGACGGAACAAGAAGCAACTCGTGTTTTTTTGCCCTTTCGCAAAAGGCGACAGCGTCGCTTTCAAGCGCTTTTACAAATAAATAAAATGCACCTTGAGGTTTTACCGCTTTATAACCGATTTGCGTAAGCGCGCTGTAAAGCAATTCCCGATTTTTGTTATACAGCGAAATGTCAGATGTTTTTCCGTCGCATTTTTCAATAACCCTCTGAATAAGGCTCGGAGCGCAAACATAACCCATACTACGCGCAGCACCGCACACCGCCGCAAACAGATCATTTGCGTTTTCACATTCGGGCGATACAAAAATATAACCTATACGCTCACCGGGCAGTGACAGCGACTTGCTGTAAGAGTAACACACAACTGTATTTTTATAAAATTTAGGTATATACGGCACGTCACACCCGTAAGCCAGTTCACGGTACGGTTCATCGGCAATAATATATACTACACTGCCGTACTCTGCCGACTTTTTGCAAAGCAGCCGCGATAATTTTACAATATCGCTTTCGGATATTACGGCGCCTGTCGGATTGTTAGGCGAGTTAATAATCACCGCCGAAGTTTTCGGTGTTATTGCTTTTTCGAGCGCGTCAAAATCTATGTCAAAGTTATCCCCCGTGCCGCAAACCACAACACCCTTTGCGCCGGCGTTTTCAACAAATACGCTGTATTCCGGAAAAAACGGTGCCAAAAGTATTACCTCATCGCCGGTGTTGCAAACCGCTTTAAGTGTGGATGTAAGCGATGCAGCCGCGCCGCAAGTGATAAATACTTTTGAAGCGTCTGCATCTGTGCCGAAACGATTTTTAATATTTTGGGCAATAGTTTTTCGCAATGCGGCGTCACCCGGTGCCGATGTGTAGCCGTGGAGCGTTACACTGTCAAGGTTGTCAATCAGCGCCTTTATGGTTTTATTAACATCATCGGGTGCCGGTATGCTCGGATTACCGAGACTGAAATCAAAAACCTTGTCCGCACCGATTTTAGCTTTGCGCCGATTTGAATATTCAAAAATTTCTCTTATGGCAGAGGGACGTTTGCCGAGTTCCTCCATTTGTGCGTTAATCAAAAAAATCAACTCCAATAAAAAATCCGCAAACAGAAAGTGCTTTTTTGCACAAACGGTTGCGGACTGTCTTCATTTTCTGTTAAGTTGCGAAAAAATTACGCTTGCTTAAAAGAGGTAAGACAGTCCGATATAAAGTAATAAAAATAATAAGCATTGTTAAAACGCATCGCTGCCGCCTCCTTGTACAAATATATATTAAATACTACTATCTTTTTCTCCGTTTGTCAAGAGAAATCAACATTTTGTGTGCATATTAAACGCTGTGCGCCGATATATTTAACACAATTGTAATATTTATCCTGTTAAGTCGGGCGGATTGACTTTTCAGGTGATAAATGATATATTAAAAATACAGACAGATAATTTGGGTGGTGTTATATGTGGTTTACATTAAAAAAATCGTTCTGATACTTTGTTGTCTTGTTATGTGTTTTTCTTGCGGCACAGTGCTTGCGGCAGAGAGCAAAACCCCCGTAATAACTCTGTCAAAAGTAAAGGCAGACCCCGGCTATACCGTTACAATAGATATTAACATATCAAACAATCCTGGCATTATGGCAATGTCGTTTTCGATTACATACGACAGCACCGCCTTTGAATACACGGGATATAAAAAGGGCTATCTTACAAGTTATACTTTAAAAGATCACCCCGAAAAAAACAGCGTTTCGTTTGTTAATATCGAAACGTCCGACATAGCAAAGGACGGAACAATAATATCGGTGCAGTTTAAGGTTAAATCCGATGCCGCCGCCGATAAATACACCGTAACATTGGCAAACAACAATCAAAACAAACACGGCAGCAGTCTGCACAACAGTTTTTCGGACTCAAATCAAAACTTTATAGTACCTAAGGTAAATGCCGGCAGTATAACCGTTGCGGCAACCTGTGCAAACTCGCCTCACGAATACGGTGAAATTACCGAAATTACAAAGCCTACCTGCACTTCCGAAGGACTTGGCAGTCACACCTGCTCACGCTGCGGTTACACCGAAAACGTGCCGATAGGCAAACTGCCGCACGACTTTGAAAAGGATTGGACTGTAGACCGTGCCGCCACTAAAGAACTTGAGGGCGTTATGTCGCGTCACTGCAAAAACTGCGATGCCGTAACCGACACGCTGACCTTTACCCTTGAAGAGGTTGACAACGGCAAAGACGGCGGCTCCGACAACAGCAAAGACACAAAAAACAATTCCGGCGACAATTCCGCAACAGATAATAACAGCGGCAGCACCGCATCAAAAGGCAGCGAAGGCACCAGCTCGGAGTCGGTTAAAAAAGATGTTCTGAAAAACACCGACGGTGCAAAGAACACGGTTTCTGCAGTTGAAAATTTAAAGGATTATCAGGAAAAAATTAAGCCTGACCGTGACAATACCAGCGAAAATCAAACTTCCCCGGCAGACAGTTCGGGTGACACCTCAGTTAACGGCGATAAAAAAGCAGCCGCCGATACATATAATTCCGATTTGCCTGCAAAAGCCCAAAGCTCTGTAAAAGGCTGGCAGATAGGTTTAATCACAACTATTGTTTCGGCAGCAATAATAGTTGCGTTGATATTGTTTATAAAGCACAGACAAAATAACAATAAATAATTTTATCCTGCTTTACTGCATAATAAGTTTGCAAAAAAACAGTGACGTGTGCAATTTAATGCATCCGCCACTGTTTTTTACTTTTAAACTAATTAAAGATGTTGATAACGGTCAGTCAGCGCGAGAAATCAGCAGTATGCCGGCTATAAAATTAACAAAAAGCAACGTACACACTTTAACCCCCACACCGATAGGTTCACCCGTGTTCAATTTGTTGAAAATCGAAATCGTTATAGGCAAACACCACGCAAGAGGAATTATAAGAATTCCATGAACAATACAGCCCAGTATCAAAAAAATTTTAATCGCGGTGACCAATCCGCCGCCTGTGCCGTTATGGGTGATTTTGCAACCGCAACGCGGGCAAAATTCAACCTCTTCTCCGACTTCAAATTCACATCTTGGACAAAGCCACATATAATCAAACTCCCTGTATAAAAATTTATGACATTTAGTAAATGTCATATTTAACCGAACCATAACATATAATTCTAATGTTGACAAGTACTGAATGTCAAAGGATGAAGATATTATATGTTTATAAATAAAACCCGTGATAATAAAAATAATATTTGCGGCAAAAACATAGCCTGTTTTCGCAAAGAAATTGAAATATCTCAACGTGAACTTGCAGATAAATTGCAGCTCATCGGACTTGACGTAGATAAAAACGCCATTCAGCGCATTGAGTCGGGACAACGCTTTGTGACCGACATTGAATTAGTTGCGCTGAGCAAAGCTTTAAATAAAACGTTTGATGAACTTTTGACCTATTAGGCCGCCCGAACATTGCACACGGGCGGTTTATTTTTATGCCTTTTTTGCATTATTAACCGATATTGGTAAATATAATTATATACCGAAATCGGTTAGTATGTCAATAGGAGGTTTGAAGTTCTATGATTTCCTATGATAAACTTTGGCAAACCATGCAAAAAAGAGGCATTACTCAATATGCGCTTATTAAAAATTACGGCGTCAGTCCTGCGCAAATAACACGGTTAAAACGAAATGAAAGCGTCAGCACACATACAATAGAGGTATTTTGTAAAATACTTAAATGTAACGTCAGCGACATTATGGAATATATCGACGATAACGAATAAACAACCGCCCCGGGCATATATAAACTGTGGGCGGTTTTATATTTATAAAAATATATGCTGCCTTTAATTTTATTTTAAATGCTTTGAATGATAACAGTATAATTATATCTGTAATAAAGATAAATATTAATATCTCTGTTACAGATAAAGCATAATAAATAACGAGGTGTTTATTATGCTTTATAAAAATTTGCGTGGGATAAGAGAAGATAACGATATAAAACAGAAAGACATAGCAAAGTATTTACACGTGTCGCAGAATACTTATTCGCAATATGAAAACGGCGTTATTCCGCTGACGGCTGAACTTTTGATAAAGTTGGGCGACTATTACAACGTAAGTATTGACTATCTGCTTGACCGAACAAACAACACGACTATGCAAAAGTAATCAACACTGATAATTAGCACTGCTTAATGTGATTTTATACTACTTTATAATAATTGTCAATATAAATACCAATTTTATCATATAATAACAGTCGGGTGATTGATTATATGAGACCTTTAAAAGAAAAAATCAGTATTACGATTGACAGTGATATTTTAGAAAAAACAAAACAGGCGGCAGAAGATGATGACCGCTCTTTGTCTCAGTTTATTAACTTAGTTCTTAAAAATTACTTTAAAAATAAGCAGTGATAATTCTGCCATACGCTTTTAACATAACGTTTAATAAAATATATATGTGCAGCAAAGACCCCCGTTTAAATGGGGGTCTTTGCTATAATATATCAACTTTTGTTTGAAATAACTTTGGCAATCTGCACGGCGTATTTTTTGCAATCGTCGGCATTTTCGCACTCCACCATTACCCTTATTACAGGTTCGGTTCCGCTTTCGCGCAAAAGCACCCTGCCCTTGCCGTTTATTTTTTGATTTACCTTTTCAACCTCGCTCAAAACATCCAGATCCGAAACCGCCGCTTTTTTATCGGTAACTCTTACATTTTCGGTGTGCTGCGGATACAAAAATACAGGCTCCGCAAGTTTTGAAAGGGTTGTTTTGCGGTCACAAATCTCCTCGGTTATCATAATTGCGGTAAGCAGACCATCACCCGTAGTTGCATACTTTTTAATAATTATATGTCCTGACTGCTCCCCGCCCAAAGCAAAGTCTTTTTCCTGCATACGCTCATAAACAAATCGGTCGCCTACGGTTGTAAGTTCATATTCTATGCCGGATTTTTCAAGACTGTTCATAAATCCGCTGTTTGACATAACGGTAGCAACTACCGTATTACCGCTTAAACTGTTGCGCTCTTTTAAACGGTGAGCCAAAATATACATCATTTTGTCGCCGTCTACCACGGCTCCGTTTTCGTCAACGGCAATGCAGCGATCGGCGTCGCCGTCAAAGGCAAAACCCACATCAAGATGTTTTTCACGCACTAAAGCGCACAGATTTTCTATATGCGTTGAACCGCAATTTTCGTTAACATTGGTACCGTTGGGTTTGTCACCTATAATAAAAGTCTGAGCACCCAGAGCATTAAATACCGCACGGGCGATGCTCCATGAAGCACCGTTTGCCGAATCTATGCCTATTTTTAAATTCTTGTACGAGTGTGACGCCAATGAAATAAGGTAACCCACATATCTGTTTCTGCCTGATACATAATCTATTATCGAACCCACATCGTCACGCAAAGCAAGCGGCAGGTCGCTGCCGGTAATACCAAGCGGTGCCATATTGCCGTCTATATAAGCCTCAATAAGTTCCGTTGTTGCATCGTCAAATTTTTCGCCGTATCGGTTTATGATTTTAATGCCGTTATCATAAAAAGGATTGTGCGATGCGGTAATCATAATTCCGCAGTCAAATTCATCAAGTCTGGTTACGTATGAAACGCTCGGCGTGGTTGTAACGTGCAGTATATACGCATCGCCACCCGATGCTATTATGCCCGAACAAAGCGCGTATTCAAGCATATAACTTGAACGGCGTGTGTCTTTGCCTATGACTATTTTTGTTCTGCCGTTTGTATTGTCTGATTTGTATAGGTTCGAATTAAAATACCACCCCAAAAATCTGCCTATTTTATAAGCATGTTCGGCGGTAAGTTCAACGTTTGCCTCACCTCTGAAACCGTCAGTTCCGAAATATTTGTTAGCCATAAAAAAACCCTCTTTCGCATAATAGTATGCGAAAAAGGGTTTAATAAATACAACAATTTTAAAACCGATTACAAATTATTCTTCGGTATTTGAAGATATTTTGCCGTAAAGCGGAACATCGGTGTCGTGTTTAGGCTCGCGCGAAGGCGAAACCGACACTGTGTTTGAAGGCCTTCTGCCACGACCGCCTCTGCCGCGGTTATTATCGCGGCGCGGCATACTCGGTGTGCCGCCTTCGGGGAAAATGACAACGCGGCGCGAACTGCCTTCACCGACAGATGCCGAATTAACACCCTCTATTTCCTGAACAGTGGTATGAATAATGCGTCGCTCATAAGCGCTCATAGGTTCAAGCGCACGGTTGCGGTTGTTGTTTTTTACCTGCTCTGCTACGCGCTGTGCAAGCGAAATAAGTGTTTTTTCACGTTTTTCGCGGTAATCGCCTATGTTCAACGTAACTTTAAAATATCCGCCTGAATTGTTTGCGGCAAGGCTTACCAAATGTTGAAGTGCATCTAACGTTTCACCGCGGTGTCCTATTATAACACCGAGATCTTCGCCGTCAAGAACGATAAGCGCCGAGTTTTCATGCACATCTGCCTTTATCTGCACATCTTTACACTTAAGGTTTTTAAGTATTGCGTCAATATATGCAATTGCTTTGCCCGTTTTGCTGTCTGCAGGTATTTGCGACCTGTCGACCAATTTAACCTCGGGCTGCACGGGTTTTGCCTTTTCTTCGGTTTTTTTAACGTCTGCTTTTTTAACTTCGGTTTTTTGATTTTCAAGCTTTTTTGCCTGTTTGTTTTTATTTTTTTTAGGCTGTTTGTCGGGGCGTTCAACAAAAACTCTTACCTGCGCCTGCGAACCTCCGAAAATGCCAAGCACCTTTTTTTTAGGCATTGAAATTATATCTATTTGTATATCGTCATCAATATCTGCGCCTAAACGTGATATTGCGTCTTCTTTTGCTTCGTCAACCGTATTGCCGAAACCGATTGCTTCTTTAATCAAGAGAATATACCTCCCACATTATTCTTTAATTACAGAATCTGTACCGTTAATTTTTTCAATTTGCTTTGTTTCAAAATCGCACTGTTTTGAAAGTTCTTTTGAGCGCTCACGCGCAAGCAGTTTTTGCGGACCGTAAAAAAGCTGTACGCCCGACTGAACAAGACCGCCTATCAGTGAAGAACATATCCAATAAAATCCTACACCGCCCGGCAAGCCAAAGCCTATAAACAGCGATATGAGCGGCATTGTAAGCATCATACCTGCCATAGACGGAGTATCGGGATTGTTTTTCTTGTTGATTTTCATTGAAATAAGGCTTGTGAGCATCTGCGCCAAAAATGCGCCTATGGGTATAAGCCACAAAAGCTGCCAATTATGGAAAATATCAAACGAAAACTTAGGTGTTTGCGTAAGATCAAGATTTTTATTGCCGAAAAGATAGAAATTTATATTAACCTTTTTATCTTTTTCGATAATACGGTTAAGACTGCCCTCTATTTCTGAGTATTTTTCGGCAGGCAAAACCTCTTCTATTGCGTCGGGGTTGTTTCTGATAATACTTATAATAGTAAGATCGGCGTTTGTAGAACTTCTTGATGTCCAATTAAGTTTTTCGGTGCACTCTTTATATTTTGCCTCATCGTTTTCTTTGTAGTCATTCAAAGTTTCTGTGATGGCTGTGTGAACCGAGGTAATATCCTGCTTGTCAACCTTTGCCATATAGGTAAGAGGTGACAAAACAAGATAATAAATACTGAACATAATAATCAATCTGAAAAGCATCGGCAGGCAGCCGCCCGACATTGAAACGCCCTCATCCTGATAAAGTTTTTGCTGCGCTTCTGCCATTTTTTTGCGGTCATCGCCGTAACGCTTTTTGAGATCGTCCATTTTAGGCTTAATGCGCAACTGCTGAACCGATGACTTCTGGCTTTTAATGCTTATAGGTATCAGCACTACGTTTATCAGAAGCGTAAAAACCAAAATAGCCGCAGCAAAGTCATTGTTGAAAATTTCTGCCAAAAAACTTAAAACATAACCGAGAGGCTTATTTATAATGTTAAAAAGTGTCTGCATAACTTAACACCTTTCTGTTTGCGTATTTATTTTTTTGTTTTTATCTTTTTAGGCGGAACCGGGTCATAACCGCCTTTGCAAAGCGGATTACACCTCAAAATTCTTTTTATTGCAAGAAAAACGCCCTTAAACGCGCCGTGAACCCTTATTGCTTCAACCGCATACGCCGAGCAAGACGGTGTAAAGCGGCAGCACGGTATTTTATGAGGTGAAATATGTTTTTGATAGACTTTTATAATGCTTATAAAAAAACGACCTATAAGTTCATTTACTCTATCCATAAATTTTCATTTTTTAACTGCTTTTCAAGCGCGGCGGCAACGTCGGTGCTTTTGCGGTCAAGTATTCTTGCACGTGACACTATTACGTAGTCGTAGCCGTGCGCAATGTGCGGCAAACACATATTAAACGCCGCCGTAATCAAACGTTTTGCACGGTTGCGCTCTACCGCGCAACCCATTTTTTTACTCACGGTAATGCCAAGCCTTATTGACTCTTTTTTACCTTTGCACGCATAAAGAACGTGGGTAGGCGCAACACACGCGTTGCCGCGTTTATATGCACGCCCGAATTCCCAGTTTTGTTTTAGTTTTGCGTAAGTTTTCATAGCCTCACCGAATAACAAAAGTAAAAGCCACATGGAAGTGGCTTTTCTTTAGTAAGATAACTGCTTTCTTCCTTTTGCTCTGCGGCGAGCCAAAACTTTACGACCGTTGGCTGTTGACATTCTTTTAAGAAAACCGTGTTCTTTTTTACGATGTAACTTTTTGGGTTGATAAGTTCTTTTCATTATTGCAAACCTCCTTGTCCGAGATATAAGTACAAAACAACACGGGGCAAAATACCCCTTATAGATACAGATTATACCTCAACTACCACCCGATTGTCAATAAAAAAGTGAGAATTTGAAAAAAATTTAAAAAATCACTTCTGCGCTCTTGATTTTTTTAAGGTATTGTGATAACATATCAGTACATTCACGGGGCATTAGCTCAGCCGGGAGAGCGCTACACTGGCAGTGTAGAGGTCAGCGGTTCGATCCCGCTATGCTCCACCAAACCGTACTCAGACGAACACCTTGTTTTTCAAAGGCTATTTTGTAACAAGGGTGGAAATCTGATACAAAAGCAAACGCTGCCGTAGGAAATCCTACGGCAGCACTTTTTAATTGTATAAAATTTTAATGCAAATGAAATTATCAACACAACAGATTTTATTCATATAAAACGAGGACCCCATTAGTACCGTAAATAGTGCTAATGGGGTTATCTTACTCAACACTCAAAAATCCGCCTACAAAGGCATCGGGGAAGATGAACTGTTTTTCACCCGCGGTAAATTTAACGCGGATGTACTTTTTAGCCTTGTCCATCCAAACAACAGTGCCTTCGCCGAAGGTCTTGTGTTTTACCGCAGTTCCCACACTTACGGGAGCAAGAATTTTATCCCAATCTTTTTCGGGAGCGGGCTGCGAGGTGGCAGCAGGCTTGTAGGCTGTGCCTGCACTATGCGCTGTATCGTTTGTTTTGGGTTGAATATTTGCCGCTTTAGTGTCGGCGGAGCTAATTGCCTCGGTAAAATCGGCAATGGTTGCCTGCTGCTTTGAATAAAGCGCCTCGTATTCTTCACGGCGGAGTACCGTATCCCAGCCACCGACTGCCTCGCCCTCGTGCTTGTCAATTCCCGTGTAGGAAAGACTGGAGTTTTCGTATTTACGGAAGCCGAAAATTCCCTGATTCATCTTTTCGGGATCAAACAAGCCTATAGAACAAAGAATATCAAAATCCTTAACCGAAAGTCCCGTTACTTTCTTAAAAAGCTCCGGTTCAATCTGCGTTATAACATCCTTTATTGTCTGCTCGCGGTAGTCCGTTAAATACATAAACGCCGGAATACGGGCGGCAAGCTTTAACAGATTTTCCTGCACCTGCTTTCGCAGTGATTTTGCTTTCTTTTCGTCTTCTGAAAGTTCCTTTTTCTCTTGCTTGGTAAGGTCATCGCCTTTTTCTTTTTTGAGCTTTTTAACCTTTTCGGAACGGTTTATAATCGTCTGTATTTCGGAATTAAGCGAACGGAAGCCCTCGATGTTCATAAGCGCGTCCAAAGCGTCCTGATTGCTCTGCAGCTTTTTAAGAGTATCATTGTCAACGTGAACAAGAAGAGCCGTCTGCCAGCGCTTTGCAAGCAACGTGGCGGATGTTCCGGCGTATGTAATATCCAGTATGTCCTGCGCATCAATTCTGTTCATGGATGACCCGTCAAACGCGAGCACCGGCAGAAAGCTTATAAATTCCGAAACCTTTTGTTCGGGGCTTGTATCATCCACCTTTAAGCGGCAGGAATAGTCCGAAATTTGGTGCAGCGCACGCTCCAAGGCAAAGTCAAATACATAACACTCTTGCTTTACCACCTCACGGTTGCCGTGCTCGTCTTTAATTTCCCAAGGCGACTGCACACGGAATGCCGTTTGAAAATATGTTTCGGGCGATTTTAAGTTGCGTAGCATAAACACGCCCGCCCAAGGTCTTACCGTAACGCCGGTTGTAAGCTTGCCGCAGGATAGCGTTATTGTCTTTGTTTTAAGCGGATCGCCCATAGCATTAAGAACAGGTGCCAATGCGTCTATGCCTATACCCGCCTTTGTTCCCGCGCACACTATGACCTTATAATCGTCAAAAAAATTGTTTTGCTTTTGCCGCAGCAGATTATACATTGCATAGCAGCTTGCCACATTCGGCAAAAACCAAAGCGTGTG
>CAKSDJ010000038.1 GCA_934445015.1 uncultured Eubacteriales bacterium
ACTCATACCTATCAACGCACATTTAGAGTTAAGTCCGAACTCACGGTTCAGCATTTTACAAAACAACGGACGCATATCGGTATCCTCAGGCGGACACATACGCGTTTTGTTTTGCATATAAGCAACGTGATATCCGCGTTTTAACATCTCGATGCTCACATTTGGAAAAGCTTCAAAATACTCTGTTTTGTAAACCCATTTGTTACCTTCAACCGCCTTATAGGGGCAAACCAAGATGCAATTTCTGCCCTCAAATTTAAAATCAAGCCTTTTAAATCCGTTCCACTCGCTTTTTGTAATTTCCATAGTCAATCACCTTTAAATTCATAACCGCCGACTTTTCTCACAAACAATTCAATACATTTGCCGTCGCCGAAAACCGATTCTATCATTTTTTTGTAATCACCGAACAAAACATCAGGCACATAGCACTGTATAGTGCCTGCAAAGCCGCCGCCGTGAACGCGGCAGGCGCCGCCACCCGACAAGAACTGTTTTGTAAGTGCCAATGCCAAAGATATCGGCTGTTCTTTTGGGTTGTGCGGCGAATATACATTTTGAAGCAGATCATACGATGACTCGCCTGATTTATTTACCAGCGTTAAAAAGTCGGAAAAATCCTCATTTTCAAGCGCAGCTTTTTGTGCCGCTACGCGTTTATTTTCATTAAAAATATGTATCGCTCTCAGCACGGCACGGTCACCGCAAATTTTTCGTATGTCGGCAATACCCGAATAAAATTCGTCAACATTTACGTCACGTAAAAATTCTGCGCCCAAAGCATTGCTTACGTTTTTACATTCAACGGTAATATCCGCATAATCGTCGGTTAAATCAGCGTGATTTCCACCCGTGTCCACAACACACAGCTTATAACCAGATTCGCTCAGATCCGCATTGATTTTTTCTGTATACGGGTTTTCAGGGTCACAAAAGTCAGCATAAATCAAGCCGCCCGACGCGCTTGCCATTTGGTCAAGCAGACCGCACGGTTTGCCGAAATATTTACATTCGGCAAACTGCGAATATTTTGCTGATGAGACAGGGTCTACCCTGCCGCCGTTATAAATACCGTTGATTATACTTGAAATAAGAATTTCAAATGCAGCCGATGATGAAAGTCCGGAACCTTTAATTACATCGGAGGTTGTATAGGCGTCAAAACCGCCGATATTATGCCCGTTATTTCTGAATGCCGCAAGAATACCTTTTATAAGTGAAACCGATCTGCCCGATTCCTCGGGTATAGCGTCAAGTCGGTTTATATCAACTTCATCCGCAGGATAACCGGCAGATTTAATGCGTACAACACCGGTGTTATTGGCAGATACCACCGCAATAATATCAAGATTTATGCTACCTGCAATTACAGTGCCGTGCTGATGATCGGTATGATTGCCGGAAATTTCGGTACGCCCCGGTGCCGAAAACAACCGCACGTCGTCGCGGTTGCCGTATAGTTTGAAAAACTCGTCAAGCGCGCCTAAAAACCTATGTTTTGCAACATCTGTTTCTTTGTAAATTTTAACGAACTCACTGTCAAACTTACCGTCTGCGACACGTTTTTTCAGGTCGGAAACATTCATTGCATTGCCTCAACAATCGCCTTTGTATCCCTTGCAATTTTAAGTTCTTCGTTTGTCGGAATAATATAAACGTTTACAGCACTGTCCGGTGTTGAAATTTTAATCTCTTTTCCGTGAACTTTATTGGCACCTTTATCAAGTTTAACACCCATATATGAAAGATTTTCACATATATATTCGCGCAGTTCTTCATCGTTTTCACCGATACCGCCCGTAAATACAATTGTGTCAACGCCGTTCATTGCGGCAATATATGAACCTATAAATTTAAGTATCTGATATCTTTGCATATCAATTGCCAAAGCAGCGCGTTTGTTGCCCGATTCTGCTGCGGCGGCTACGTCACGGTTATCGTTTGACACGCCCGAAATGCCGAGCACGCCCGATTTTTTATTGCATATAGCGTCAATATCTGCAAAAGTAAGATTTTCTTTTTCGGCTATGTATGTAAGCACAGACGGATCAAGAGTGCCGCATCTGGTACCCATCATAAAGCCGTCAAGAGGCGTAAAGCCCATAGATGTATCTATACACACGCCGTCCTTTATCGCAGAAATTGAACAGCCGTTTCCGAGGTGGCAGGTAATTATTTTGAGGTCTTTTTTGTCTTTACCCTCTAAATCCGCGGCGCGATCGCTTACAAAGCTATGCGAAGTGCCGTGGAAACCGTATTTGCGGACACGGTATTTTTCATAATATTCATAAGGAAGTGCATAAATATATGCCTTAGGCGGCATAGTCTGGTGAAAAGATGTATCAAACACGCCGACCTGCGGAATATTTTCGCCAAAAGTTTTTTTGCATGCTTCAATGCCCAAAATATTTGCCGGATTATGAAGCGGAGCCATAACGCTGCATTCGCGAACCTTTGCAATCATTTCATCTGTTATAAGTGCGGATTTGTTAAATTCTTCCGCGCCGTGAACCACCCTGTGACCGATTGCGCCTACCTCATCAAGAGAATCGATAACCTTTGCCTCGCTTTTTGTCATGGCATAAACAACCGCCTCAAAGGCCTCGCTGTGAGTCGGCATCGGAGTTTCGGCACTATATACCCTGCCGTCGGCGGCTTTATGTGTAATAACACCCGTAACGCCTATACGCTCGCAAAGACCTTTTGCCAAAACCTGTTCATTTTCCATATCAATAAGCTGATATTTAAGTGATGAACTGCCTGCATTAACTACAAATACTTTCATAACTGCATCTCCTAAAATATGTATTGAAATGTTTTTTTAATTATGGTAAAATACTGCCATAAATATACAGTACCATTTTACTGTATTGCAAGTGCTTTTTCAAGTGTTTTTGCAAAAAGAGGTGATATTTTGTCAGCAGTAGGTATCATAGCAGAGTTCAATCCGTTGCATCAGGGCCACAAAAAAATAATCGACTGCGCTAAAACGCTCGGTGACACTGTGGTTTGCCTTATAAGCGGTAATTTTGTGCAACGCGGCGACACTGCGATTATTTCAAAACAGCAGCGGGCAAAATTTGCCCTGCTTTGCGGTGCGGATATAGTCGCCGAAATGCCTGTTTTGTGGAGTATGTCAACTGCGCAAAATTTTGCCCTTGCAGGCGTATGGCTTTTATATAACCTCGGATGTGACAAAATTATATTCGGCAGTGAATGCGGTGATATATCCGCGCTTAAAAACACCGCCGATATACTGAACAGTGACATTTTTTTCACCGCTGCAACTCAAAAGGCAAAATCGGGTATTACATTTGCCGCAGCCCGCGAACAGGCAGCCTCCGAACTCGGTGCAGATGTTAATTTGCTGCGCAATCCAAACGATAATTTGGGCATCGAATATATATGCTCCGCACAAAAATTACACCTTCCTATAGAATTTCACTGCATAAAACGCATAGGCGCAAAGCACGACAGCAATGAAATTGACGGCAAATACGTTTCGGCTTCTTATATCAGAAAAGAATTAACAGCCGGTAACATAGGTTTTTGCGAACGTTTTATACCGCGCGAAATACGCGGAATATTAAAATCGGAGCACATCTCTGATATAAAACGGCTTGAAAATGCGATACTATACTCGCTAAGGACCAAAACGGCGGTTGATTTTAAACTTTTGCCCGATATCAGCGAAGGTCTTGAAAACAAAATATATTTTTCTGCAAGGGTTGCAACAAGCCTTGACGAATTGTATAATATGATCAAGTCAAAGCGTTACACTTTAGCACGCATAAGGCGGCTTGTGCTTTCGGCATTTTTAGGTTTTGACAATGAATTTTTTATGAAAACACCACCCTATGTGAGAATTCTGGGATTTGGCAAAATCGGTGAGGTTCATTTGAAAAAGCTTGTGGCGCTTATACCGGTAGTCACCCGCACCTCGCAAATCAAAATGTTGGAAAAAGATTCACAAAAAGTTTTTGACACAGAATGCCGCGCTACCGACATATACGCACTTTCATTTTTAAGTCCGCTTGAATGCGGCATTGAACAAAGAACAAAATTATTCAAAACGGAGGAACTTTTATGATTAAAACCGAAATTAAAAATTACCTTGATTACGGCAAAGTTGTCTGCCTGTCAAACGGTGTTATTGAGGCTTATGTTACAGTTGACGTAGGTCCACGTATAATACGGTTCGGATTTGTAGACGGCAAAAACTTTATGTGTGATAACCGTGCCGCTTCCGCACCGAAAGATGACTCCCAATTCCAAGAGTTTTTCGGTAAAGGCAAAAAGTGGGAAATTTTAGGCGGTCACCGTATATGGGTTTCGCCCGAAAGTTACCCTGAGAGTTATTACCCCGATACCGATGCTGTAAAATATGAGATCACGGATACTGGCGCTGTGTTTACTCCAGCCCCCGAAACCAAAACAGGCTACCAAAAACAACTTGAAATCAAAATGGACCCCGACGATGCAAATATGCAGGTTGTAACTCGCGTTACAAATATTGCTACCGCACCTAAAGAATTTTCTGTTTGGAGTATGAGCGTATCTGCTGTAGGCGGTACACTTATAGTTCCTATGAACTCAAATGATACTGGGCTTTTGCATAATCGCAATATATCGGTTTGGCCGTATACAAATCTTGCCGACAGCCGTGTATATTTCGGCAAAAAATATATAACGCTGCGTCAGGATCCCGATATTTCCGAGTCATTTAAAATAGGTCTTGACCTTAATAATGCAGAGGTTTACTACTGTTTGGGCGACGATATTTTACGCAAGTCTTATGAAACATTTCATCCTTATGAAAAATACCCTGATAACGGTTGCTCTTTTGAAACGTTTACCTGTGCAACCTTTATTGAAATAGAGTCGCTCAGTCCGCTTAAAAAAGTAAATTCAAATGAAACTTTATCGCTTACTGAGCATTGGTCACTTCATAAAAAGCCGTGCGATACAGACTTTAAGAATGACGACTCAATTGAAAAAATGATCGGAAACCTATAATGCAAAAATATAAAAAAGGTATGACAGAAATTTCTGTCATACCTTTTTTGTTTTACGCATTGCGATTTTAAATTTGTGCATATTATAAAACTATTTTACAGCTAATTTTTAAACACTTGCAGATTGACAAACTCAACCTATAGGTGTATAATTAAGCAAAATATATTGGAGGGGTTTTATGGGATTTTTTGATTCGATTAAAAAGAAAGCTTATGATAATTTTTTGCAAAAAGTGGTGTGCAGTTGCTGCCAGAACGAAGTTAAAATTATGAACACTTATAAACTTGCCGACGGCAATTTGATTTGCGGAAAATGTATGAACAAAATACCGCTTGAATTCTGTTTTTCACCCAACAGCGAAACAATTGAAAAGGTTGAAAAAATAATAAACTATATGACCTATTCGAAAACAGAACTTGAGCCGATTTTTAAAAGCAATCCTGACACTGTTCTCTGGGATTTTAAATTTGACCCTGCGCACGGACTATTCACAGTCGGCACCGATTCAAAAATGATTTTCAAACTTTCGGACATAGAGCTTTTTGATATGCGGTTTGTTGCCAAAGAATATAAAGAAAATACGTTTTCCGTAAAAAAATGCACCGTTACCGGTGACATTTTGCTCGATCTGCGCGTTAAAGAAAGCGAACTGGTTCCTATGGCACATTATTCAAAAACCGTTGCTTACGGTATAGAAACAACGGGTGTAAAAAAGGGATTTATGGGCAGCGAACTTATCATCAGCGATCCGCCCGGAATGACCACTTTTTTGGCACGTATCGCACCGTATATAAATGTTTAAATAAACTGGTTTAGCAGTAAAATTAGGAGAATGAATTATGGGAACAAACAGCAATATAGATTTGCCAACCGAGCAACCGCAATCTTTTCAGGATACCAAGAAGAAAAATCTGTTTGAAAAATTTGAAAAAGCCGAAAAAAAGGAAAGCGTTGTTGAAAACAAAGTCAACGTTTTTTTTGCCAAACTCGGCAAGGGTTTTTATATATTAAGGTGTATATGCTGCTTTACCGCACTTCTTTCAACCGTTGCAACAATAATTACAATTCTGGATATTGAAGGGGCTATGGCAGCAGCCGATGTTCTTGTCATTATAGGTCTTATTTCGGCACTTCTTGCCTGCCCTGTCAGACTTATTTCAACAGTATTTTCTATTGCTGCCGCCGGATTTTCCATAGGTTTGGGATTTTTGGGTGTCGGATGTGTGGTAGGTCTTGCCATAGGACTTTTAATAGGCGGTTTTCTTGTTTTATGTTTCCCCGCCGTAATTACAATAAAATATTTTTTCAATGAACTAATATATATGAAACCATAAGAATTGTAACGTACAAAATAAAAAGGACTGCCGATACATCGACAGTCCCTTTTTTATTACTCATTGCAGCTGTATTTTTTTCTGAGCATAATTTTAATAAATGATGCCGCGACACCTACAAACATACAAACGCACCATATAATTACAATTCCGCCCCAACCGAATTTTGAAATGCCACCTGAAAATATCATATTTGAAATTGACGCCATAGCGTACCCTGCCGCATCGATTACACCGTTTGCGCTTGAAACCTTTCCGCTTTTGGCAAGACCCGGTATATAAACGCCCCAAACAACTCCTGCCGCTGCTGCCGCCGCTGTTTTAGCAATGATAAGCAAAATAATATTTAAAATCGGAATTGTTATAATTCTAAGCACTATAAATGCAATAGCAGATACAGAATACATTAAAAGCGCAAGTTTAACGCCGTCTTTTATTAACTTCTCATAAATTATAAGTGCAATAAACGGTGCAAAAAGCGCCGAAAAAGAAACTACCGAATATATAGTCGAAGCCGCCTTGGTTGAAAATTTTAAATACTCTGTCGCGTATGTAGGAATCCAGAATGTTATTGAGGTTCCGGCAACTTCACCGATGCCGCTTATAAGCATATAGAATACAAAATCTTTTAATTTGAATACACCTAAAATACTGCCGAATCCGACACTTTTTTCAAGGGTAAACTTTATTTCACCATGCCGCTCAAGCACTGTCATAACCGATACCGATATTATTGTTGTAAGCACAGATACAATACCAGCAACCACAAAAACCGTGCGCCATTTAAATACTATTGACAACAAACTTGCCACAAGCGGTCCCGCAAAACTTGCCATACTGAAAAGTGTACAGATCATTCTTGCGTGCTTCGGAAGCGTGTTTTCTGATATTACTTTCATAAGAGGTCCGCGTAACATTGAAAGTCCAAAACCTATAACCATAAATGCCATAACATGCAGGGTACGGTTTTCAAACAGCGGCACTGAAAAAATGCTTACGCTGCTTAACCCCAACCCCATAGCAACCATATATTTGGGACTTACCATATCACCTATAAAACCGTTTATGAGTTGACCTACTGCATAAAAAATAAAACAGGTAGAAGACAACATTCCTACATATTCTTTTGTAAAAAAAGCTTCTTCTAACATCTCCGGTGTTGAAACACTCAGAATATTTCTTGTGATATAACTAGCAAGATATGTCAATATGCAAAATGAGCCTATTCGCCAAGCGTTTTTAAGATTTTTTTCCATTATTCTATCCCTTTATTATAACCGTTATGCCGTTCTCTTTATAAAGTGCTTTTAGTTCATCCGAAAGTCCTGAATCCGTAACAAAGGTAAAGCACGAATTAGTCGGAGAAAGTCTGTAAAGCGCGGTTTTTTCAAATTTGTCGCTGTCAGCCAAAACAAAAACACTGTCGGCACTGTCAAGCATTTGTTTCTCAACAGTCACAAGAACATCTTCATAATCGCTAAGACCGTTTTTTAATGAGATTGCAGCGGGCGTTATAAACGCTTTGTCAAAATGAAGCATTTTATAATTTTCAACTGCCGTTACACCGCAAAACGCTTTTTCATCCGGCAAAAAATTTCCGCCTATAAGTATTATTTTAAAACCGTTTTTACCCTGCAGCCGCTCAAAAACGTCAAGCGAATGTGTTATGACAGTAAGTTCGTTAAACCTAAGTCGCAGTATTTCGGCAAATTCCGCAGCGGTACTGCCGGCGTCTATTGCAATAATATCGCCCTCATTTATAAAGTCGCACGCCGCATCGGATAAAACGCGTTTTTCTGTACGGTTAACGCCGGTTCTTTCTCTGAAAGATAACCTTTCTGCGCTTATTGTGTGAGATACCGCACCGCCGTGTACGCGCACAAGGCGATTTTGCTCCTCAAGAGTTAAAAAATCCCGACGCACCGTTTCAATCGAAACATTAAGGTCGCTACTGATCTGTGCCGTTGTTACGGCACCGTTTTTGCGAAGCATTTCACAAATATATGTCATTCGTTCATTTGCAAGCATTTCCAATCAACTCCAATCGTTTGCAACGAAATACACAATACTACACATTTGCAGCAATGTCAACAGTTTTTTTGACTTTAATAAAAAAGACTGACGCTTTGTGGACTTTGCCCACTGCGACAGTCTTTTTGCAAATTAAATTACAGTTGATCACTCTTCATCATTTTTAAAATCAATGTCTTCAACGTTGACATTAACACGCGTTACGGCGGTGCCTGTCATTGTCTGAATTTTATCTTTAACATTTTGCTGAACCGCTTCTGCAACATCGCGAATTTTTGCTTTGGGATCAACACACAGAAAAACATTGATATCAATAGCGCCGTTTACATTTTCAACCTTTACGCCTTTTGCAATACTTTTTGACTTTATAGCACCCTTAAGGTCGATTGCTTTTTTTGCAACCCCTTTTACACCGTCAATTTCACAGGCAGCAAGTTCTGCCATTTTTTCAAGCACCTCAGTGCTTACCGAAAGTTCTGTTTTGTTATCTTGCATAGCCTTATCCTCCGTATATAAAAATCAGTGATTTTAAATCTGTAATATTATTACAAAGTTATTGTATCATAATTCTTTTAACAATGCAAGAATAAACAAAAAATTTATTTTACGGTTACAATTTTTATGTTGCCGAGCGGTATTTCGGTCTGTGCTGTAACAATATCCTGTATCTGCAGGGTCTGTGCCGTGGTAATACCGTCTGATTTAACCGTAACATTTACATCGTTATCACCGATTATAACAACCGATTTTTCAAAGCCCTTGGCACTAAGCAATGTTTCTATATTATTGGCTTTTTCAATACGCGCGGTCATTTTGTTAATGTTTTCAAGCGCTTTCTGGCGTTCGGCGTCGGTGGCGTTTGCGGATTTTAATGTTTCTTCTGCTGTTTCCTGTGCTTCGTCAAGCGCCTTTTGCCGATTTTTCCGTGCCGACTCAAAATAATCGGTATTCTCGGTTTCAGCCTTTGCGGCAGTTTGAATTGCTTCGCCCGAGACATCGGTTTTACTGTTTACGTATTTTGCTTCACCCAAATACTTTTCGCTTGAAGAAAATTTCATATTAAGCCATACAGCAGCGCCGAGTGCCAGCACCATAAGCGCCAAAACCAACTGACTTTTACCGAATACCTTACCTTTTTTCATTTGACTGTTCCTCCTGAAATGTAAACTCGTTTTGATGTTATATTTAGAGCCGCTGTCACGGCATTTTTTATTTTCTCCTGCGTTACGGTATCGTTGCCGCCGTTGCAAATTATTGCTACTCCGCGGACTTCAGGCATAATTTCGGTGACTATAAGCGCCTGTTCGCCGCCGTCTGAGTTTTTTACCGTTATGTAGGACTGTTTTTTGCTTTCGCTGCTCTGATCGTTTTTTTCGCTCATTGAACTTGATGTATCCGTTTCATCTGCGCTGGCATAACAATAGCGGATGCCGCTTTCAAGCGTTATTACAACGGTTGGATTTTTAACGCCTGTAATGCCTTCGACTATGCTTTTTACGTCGCTTTCAAGGCGGTTGCGATATTCATCTACCGTGTAAGTTTTATCGTCACTTTTATCTGTTTTTTTACTTTTGTTGCTGCCCGAAGGAAAAAGCGACGAAATTAAAATAAGAACTATTCCGCAAATTCCTAAAATCACAAGCAGTTTCGGATTTTTTGTCAAATTTTTGACTTTATCATTCATCTGTTATTAGTACCTCATAACTGTCGGAACCTATTGCCGATGTTATCTTTTCTGCGGGTTCGTCGGTATACACCGTTACCCTACTTATAGTTATGCTGCCGTCAGCCAATTTATTAGTATCAACCGTAATTTTTCTGAAATTTATTTTTTGTTCGTTCAAAGCTTTTGCAAATATTATCTGCGCCGTAACAGCCGCATTTTCCTCGGTTATCGGTTCTGTTTCGGTATTAAAACCTACATTGTCGAACCCTGTTTTTGAAATGCCGGTAACTATGCTTAAAATGCAACACACAAAGCAAAGACAAAACACATATTTTACCGCCGACTGCATACTGCCCGACGGACAAAGCATATATAAAAAACCAAGCAGTATACAGCAAGAACAAAAACTTATCATAAATGAAGAAAGATTACTCATCGTTTTACTCCGTCAGCCTTTGCCTGCGGTTATCACTACCGAAAGTGATATTATAAACAAACCGCCCACAAGCAATACAATGCCCACAAGCACCGAAAGCATTGAATCGACCGCCTTTAAAATTCCGGTTATTTTTTGTAATGAAAAAAGTTCACTTAAAGCAGATGTTAAAAGCATTACCGTGCGCCAGATAACAAGTTCTGCTATTATAGGCAATAAAATTGCCGCAAGCGCCACAACGCCGTAAACACCTATTGAGGAACGCAACAACCCCATTGAGGTAGATATTGTAGAAACCGCTTCGCTCAGCACACCGCCGGCAACCGGAACCGATGTGCCGAGTATAAATTTTGCGGTTCGCATGGCTACACTGTCCGCCGCGGAATTAACGGCTGTTTGTATGCCCAAAACACCTACAAACAGGGTGCTTATCAATGTAAGTATCCACATAGAGACTTTTTTGATGCTTTCAACAACTCCGCTGCCGTTTATAAGCGGCGAAACGCCCGTGCTTATGCTGAGTGCCAAATAGCCGCCCATAAGAGGAAGAATAGTAAAAGATGATATAAACGATACAGCTTCGGCAGCGCCCAGTAAAATTGCGTTCATAGAGCCTGCCGTTACAGTGCTGCCAGAAAGCGCAAGTGTTGTTGCAAACACCGGTATAAAACTCAGCATAAAAGTGCTGCAGCCTTTAACGGCGTTTACAGCGGCAGACACGCTTTGCCATATATCCGAAGCAATTATTGCACTTATACTTATCGCCGCAACATAAATTGCCGTTTCAAAATGGGGAGTATTTCCAAACGCGGTCAGGGCGGCAGAGGCCAAAATTACACCTGCTATTGTAACCCCTGCGGTCAATGGGTGTTTTATACCGCCGGTTATAAACTCAAAAATATGCGATAATACATTTTTGTCGGTTAATTTATTTACCCAGCCGTAGTCTGAGGGATCGATTTCATTTTCATCTAAAAAATCCTTTACCTCGTCATTCAAAGCACTTTCTAACCGATCTCCGTTAACGTTTTTATACTGTTCGGCATATACGCCGTCCTCGGCAGAAGCCGGAATTGCAAAAACAAAAGCCAAAATTAAAAACAATAATATTTTTTTCATAATCCCACAAATTTAAGCGCTGATTGCAAAACCGAGCAAATAAGCGGTATGCTTAAAACAAAAGTTGCGCATTTGCCTGCAATTTCCGCCGTTTGTGCAAGCGCCGTCTGTCCGAAATCGCGGCATACATTTGCCGCAAAACCCGTTACGTACGATATGCCTAAAACTTTAAGCGCAGTTGAAAAATAGACACTGTTGTTTCCGCCGTCTTCAAAAATCTGACGCAGCTTTTCAAACTGAGGGTACAGATTGCCTAAAATAACAACCAGCGCAGAACTTACAACCGCAAGCACAAGCAAAAACGAATACTCCTGCAAACGCGATCGCAGAACCACTGCAAAAACAGCCGCTATTATAATAAGTGCCGCGATTTTGATAAGTTCGCCGTTCACAGCCCAAACAGCCCCTTTACGGTTGAAAAAAGATCCGCAATGGCGTTTACAACCATAAGCAGCACAACAACCAGACCCGAAAGTGTAACAAGCATTGCCTGCTCCTCTCTGCCGGACCTTACAAGCAACTGATTAAGAACCGTAACTATAATACCTATTGCGGCTATTTTGAAAATAAAATCCACATCCATAATTTTACCTCTAAATCAATAAAATTCCGATCAGCAACCCGGTACATATACCGCCTGTCTGCCACAGTTTGCATTTTTGAGGTGCTTCGTTAACAACCTCTGACGCACGCTTGCTCAGAACGGTTTTAAAGTGTTTTATCCGGTCACATTCCGCCTTTTTGGCTGATTTTCCGAGTGAAGCAAAAAACAAATCGATACTCTGCCTGTCTTCAGGTGTTAAATCATTGTCACGGCAAACTATTGGGCTATCATTAAACAAAAGAAAACCGCATTTTGCAAATGATTTTTTAATTGCTGCGTCAAGCCCGTAATTCTCCTGATCTATGTACTCATAAAGCAGATCAAGTCCGTCGCAAAACAGCAGGAGTTTTTTGCCGCGCGCTTTTAACGAACTGCTTTTTAAAAAACCGAAAATAATGCAGGATGCAACGGTGCAGCTTATACCCACGGCCTTAATCACAGACATTTGCACAAAACTCCCCGATATTTAAAATCTGCGGCGGCGAACCTAACTGCTCATTCAATATCACCGCTTTTGAAACTGCACCGCTTTTAATTATTTCAGATGTTACGCGGCGATTCATAATATCGTTTTTGCTGTTGCAGTGCGCGGTCGTTATAATTTTCACACCTGCATTAAAACAATCGATCACGCTGTTCAGTTCATCCTTTGTGCCTATCTCATCAAAAGCAATAACATCCGGAAACATTGTTCTTAATGCTATTTGAGTTCCCGACGCTTTGTTTGCCGAATATAAAACGTCTGTGTTTTCACCCAGATCGTTAACACAGCCGCCGTTTAACCCACCGGATATTTCACCGCGGCTGTCTATTACTGCTACTTTAAAATATTTACCGCCTGCACCTCCCGACAAAAGCCGAATAAGATCGCGGAGCATTGTTGTTTTACCGCTGCCCGGCGGACCCGCTATAAGCATACCACCGTCAAACTCATCTAACAAAGGTGACGCAACTCCAAAAATCTGCCGCGCAATACGGATATTAAGTGAAGTGACCGAAGTGAGCATTTCGGCGGTGTTAAACACACCGCATACACCGGCCCTGTTACCGAAAGGCAAAGATATATAACCGTTTTTAATTTCGTTTTCGTGCAGGTAAACCGAATTGCCGCAA
>CAKSDJ010000039.1 GCA_934445015.1 uncultured Eubacteriales bacterium
GTGCAGACGTAATACTTGTATGACCTATCGCGAAAATTATGAAAAGCCTATAACATGTGCATTGAAATTTAATTTTGCCGTTATTTTCCTTTACAATAAGATTATCGTTACCGAAGGACAATTTTTCGCCTTCATTAAAAAACACAAAAACTATTTGCTTTTTGCTGAAATCCTGCATTGTAAACATTATACTTCCCCTTTTTCTCCTTTTAAACAAGAATAGCTGCAAAGCGGCTCATATATACATTTACGACACTTAAAAACATTGTCCTGTATAAAATCATCAAATAAAAAAGCGTTTATTTCAGATATAAGATTTTCAAATTTTTCAAACATATCAACGTCTTTTTCAGGTAAAATGACATTATAAACTTTGTTATCATCCATACTGTAAAGATTAAGTTTACTTACTGTATATCCCATTTCTGTTAAAGAAAAATACTGTGCATATAACTGAAAAACATATCCGTCATATATCTGTGTTATCTTCTTTTTTCTTTCGGTCAACATGCCTGTTTTTGTGTCAAAAGTGTCTATCTTACCAACGATATTATACTTTTCACAATATACGCCGATTTCCTGCAACATACTCCTTTTGGTTGAGTATGTTGCGAAATCTGAGTTTTTGTGAGCATCTGTGCCGTTTAATTGGTATGAATCTTTATTTAAAATACCGTTTTCATTATCAAGCGAATGAAAATAAATAGAAACCGGACAGAAAATAAAATCATTGAGATTAGAAATGATCAGCGGTGTCTCACTCATTTTTGTACGTATTCAAGCCAATCTGAATTACTGATTGCAAGTTTTGCTTTGTCAAGTGCGCTGTCATCTGTATTTTTCAATACATCAATTGTCCAAAGTGCTTTTCTTGCAATATTGTAAGCACCGTTTGCATCGGCATCACACGGCATTACGGCATCTGAAGACTTGACGCGACTATCGTAAAATACACCGCTATTGTTTAAAATTGGCGAAATTAAATAATCATCTTCAGGTTGAGTGCTGCCGGCAATACTGTTACGCATCTGAAGAGTCAGTGCAAACAACTTTTTAAGTTGCTTATGAAAATCAGCGCTTGCATTGCTCACTATTGATTCTTTTAAGTTATCGGTATAATCTATGCCGAACTTTTCAAACAGTGCCTTGAACTTATCGGTAAGTATAATTCTGCGGTTATCCCATTCATTGTTTTTATCTTTGTTTCGGAATGTTTCAATTCTGTCGGCATAGGTGCATACTCTCCACTCTTTTCTAAAGTCTGAATTGCATTTAGGAAATTTACCGTAATCAATATCAAATTCAAACAAATCGTAATCGGGATTATAACATACACGGTCAATTGTGCCGAAAAATTTTTGCGAGTCGGCAACACTTGTATACTTTGGCCTCAACAGGTCAACAAATCCGGTTACCGGATCTATTTTGCTGGTGTTCCATGCAGGTACATAGAATATAATGCCGTTTTGTTTGCCCTTATTGACACCGTCAAATTTATTTGTAAGTTGATATGCTCGCAGAAGTCCGCCGTCTGATTCCGGTTCGGTATTTTTATCTGCAAGCAGATTCAGTTTTGAAATAAGCATATTTTCAAATTTTTGATAGACTTGTTTCTCTACGCTGAAACGACCGCGTTTAAAGCCGAAATTCAAGTCCTCCATAGCAATTATTGCATCATACTTTATTACAAGTTCGCATATTTTATGGATAACCTGACTGACGTATCCCTCTTTTAAGTCTTTTATATTTTTGATGGAAGACCAGCTTTTACGCGCAATGTCGCGTTCTTTTTCTTTTGTGTCGAGTAATTTATGATAATCAACTTTATAACCGTTATCGCAGATAATTTGATTAAGCGACATTTGTTCAACTATTTTGCCTTTGCTGTTTATAACGCTTATGTATATAAGATTCCTTTCGCCGCGGTCAATTCCTATAACGTAGTTATCCTCTTTTTCTTTAACAATTTTGCGGACATCGTAATTCAAAAAACCTTGTCCGTTTGCTTTAAAATTAACAGTAATCGGAATATGCAATAAAAACTGACGCTTTGTGTATCGCTTATCCTTAATCAAATCGTATTTAAACACACTGGTGTTTTTAGGATTGTCCGGATTTTTATTTTTTATAGGCTGATTTGCATAGTGAATTATTTTATCGGAATCTTTAATACTTGCCCCACGGTAAAACATTTCTGCACTACCGTTTAACTTATAAACAACATCAGTTAAATTGCGTTTATCAAATAACATTTTAAAATACATTGTGTGAAGATTTGGCTTGCCGCTGCTGTATTTTGAAAAATCCTTATTATAAATTTTAAAAAGATAAATATATCCCTTTTCAACAAGGTCGTTTATATATGATTCGGATATAGGACGAAAATTCAACAAATATCCCTGCTCTGCGACCTCATTGTAAAACTGACTTATATCTTTGTAATCCTCGGTACGGGTAAATTTGAAGTCAAATACCGACCAATTTTCATATTTTTTAATTGACTCTTTGAAGAAGTCAATAAACGCATGACATTCATCAAGATTAAAGTTAGGACCTTTTTTAAAACTTTCACGATTACGTATGTCGTTAATTTTTTCTGACGGTTTGAATAAATCATAATTTGCTGCGGCAAAACAAACCCTAGGCAGCATTTTGTTTGGCCCTGGCAACAGTTTACATTCCATTTTTTCATAACAGTTTTTGCCGCTCGCCGAAGGCACATTCGCAAATACGTCTTTATGCGATTTATCCATAATCGCGAGATAATAAAACTCATCTTTACGAAGTATAACCGTTTTATACACGCCTTCCCTGGTTATATCCCAACCGCCGAGCAAATTATAATTCTGAAAATTCAGTTTGATTTTATCGGTTGAATAAGGTTTTTTGGTAATATAATTTCTTACCTTATCGTAAAGTCTGTCAATTGTCGCGATTGAGTCATAAAGCGGAACAAACTTACCGTAAAACACGATATCCTTGTTATCCTCTTTTCCGGTTCCCAAGAGGGGTTTTACAAGCAATTCAAGTTCTTTAACAGAATCAAGGAAATTTTTTATAACTTCGATTGCAATTTTATTATTACAAAGTTTTTTTATTATCTTTGTCTTCATATTTGTTATTAAGTAAATCTTCGGCTGAATTGTAATTGTTTTTTATTTTGTCTGCCGCTTCTTTAACAGACAATGAATACCAATCACTGATATTTTTTACGGTTTCTTCAGAATTGGTATCTGCCGCTGAAGACTGCAGTTCTGATACGGAAAAACTTTTAATATTGTTATACGCCTTATCTCTTTTATCGTTGTATTTTTCAATATTAGTTTTTGAACTTATAGGGTTTAACGTTTCATAGCGTGTGTTCCACACCGCACGAAGCATGCCCCAATTACCGAATACTTTATTTGAAATGTTTGTAATCGCGGCTCCCGATTTTATATAAATGCCGCTTAATTCAAATGAGTTTAAATCGGAAAACAAGTCTGATATTTCTTCAAAATCCGATTTGTGAGAATTATAGTACGCATTAACAGACTCTAACAAGTTGTCATCAGAGTCAAAACTTTCAGGTATATAAGAAATGCTCTCTTTATCACTGAGTATTTGTTTATAGAGTGGTTTAACAAGCGGCAGCCGCAATGATTTATCTTGTTTTACTACCGTTTGATTATAAAGATTTATATATTCATTAAGGCCTTGAATTTTTGTACCGTCGGAACAGGTATATCCACCAATCATAGCGTTGTAAACATCAATTCCTGATTGTGATAGTACAAAATCAAAAAAATCAGTATCGAAAATGTCGTTAATATATTTGTTGAAAATATTGTAAAAATCGGTATTAAATTTTTCTATAACATTGTCAGGTAATAATTTTTTGATTTTTATGAAACTTTTTATGTTGTCAAGAAACCTAGGCAGGTTTTCATTTATACATCGATACGCAACTGCAGACGGTTGTTCTTTATCGGTGTATATGTTTTTTCTTACCTCATTAAAAGGTGTAAAGTATGTATAAAAACCTTTAAATGACATAATGGCATTTATTTCTTCATCGTTGTCCAAAAAATCGAGTAAGATATTTTTTATCATATCTTCGGAAAAAATACGCTTGTATTCTTTATTTGAAGAAAACGCTTTTGCGATTTGTTTTCGCATTTTTTCCTCATAAAATTTCATAGAAGTTATATCAGAATCGGTTTTATTATTTTTATAATACAACACAGAATAATCATTTATGTCATTGAGTGTTACTCCGCATAACACCGATTCAATAAAATATTTATGGTAACGGTCTATATATTGTTTAACCTTTTTATAATCAGCTGCTCTTTTTTTATCTTCTTCAAGTAATTTTTTCGCGACAAAATTATCCTCGGTTTTTCCTACCGGAATAAGTGAAAATCGCAGTGTTTTTGTTATTGGGTATCTATTTATCAATTGCTCTTTCATTTTCTAACCTCCGTTTTTATCAAAGATTTTTTGTTTTTATTTTATTACAGGCAGTGTACAAAAAACAGTACAATGAATTGCTTTATGAAAAAATCCTCACTCACGCGAATGGGGATTTTTGTAATTTATATGAAGTTAACAGAAATGTCTTGACAGAATTTTAATAACATCTTTTGCATGGGGTGTAGCCGTCGCCTTCGGCTTGTGCTTTTGTAACCTGAACGGGATCAATCATTCCGCTGCAACTGCTTTTTGAATGATATTTTTTGCCGCCGTTTGTCGGAACCCAAACCAAATCGCCGGTTTTATCTGAATTTTCAGAAGTATCAACCGTCAAAGTTTTTGAAGAATTTTGGGAAGGTGCTTTTGGTGATGAGGTTTCTGATGATGTGTTATTTTCAGGCTGCGAACTCTTACCTGTGGAATAATCGATACTTATATTTGGCTGAACATTAAAACAATACACATTAAAACAAATTCCGTTACCTGAATCCTCAACGGAGTATGCTTCAATCTGAACCCCGGACGCTAACATATTACTGCCTTCAAAAACAGGCGTTATACGATATGCAACATGGTTGTCGGTTTTATTTATATATTCGGCTATTTTATTTTCAAATGGCAACAAACCGTCTGTAACAAAATATTTTGTTACAGTGATTAAATTTTGTTCGTTGTCGTTTTTTGACGATAGCCTATAATCAATAAGTCGTCGGCATATGTACAACTGATTATCCGGAATACCGTTATATTCTGCTTGCTGCCAACCGGTTGGTTTTATTGATGACGCAATTGTTTTTTCTGCATCGGACTTTAACACAGATTTATTGCTGACGGATGCAATGGCAACGCCTACCCTGCCGAAGGCATCTAATTCTGAGTATTTTTCATAATCAACTGTTGTAAGTTCATCAGAGGAAAAGTTAGGAATATTGTTGTTAATAACTGCGTATGGGTTGCCCTCATACTGCGGAATTCCGAATTCGGTAATAGATGTTGCGTGACCGTTGCCGACAGGAGAAAACGTTTGTTTTGACTGTAAAACAGAACTTGTATCAAATTGTTGTGACTCAAAGCCCGATGTTGTAGCCGAGGTTGATGCTTTTTGTTGTGAACAACCCGATACAAAAGTAAATAAAAGCAGCATAAGTACCGCAAAAAAGCTCTTAAATTTCTTCACACATATTACCCCAATATTATAATTCTTTGCCGAATTTAATTAAACACCCATATTTAGATTATAACATACTGAGGATAATATTTCAACAAAGCCGCTTATATGTTTTTACGTCTGTATCCGCAATCGCAAAACGGTCCGCCGGAAGCAAGCGTGTATTCACGCGTAAACTCTGTAACGCCGCCTGCCTCGCTCATTGTATAATCAAGATGACACAGCGCGGGTGTAAGATCATACAGTCCGAGTTTTTTCATTAAAACGCATATACCGCATTTTGTAAATCGTGCTTCATAACCGCTATTGTCAGGATATTCGTAAAAATCCATATTCCAGGAGTAGGGGTTGCGGTCTGCCGCTTTAAATGCTGCAGTTGCTTTCATACCGGCTGTGTCTTTTTCGGTAAATTTGTTTTTTCCGCTTTTGCGGCAAAACCATCGCATCGGCTTTGTCATCATTGCATTTGCGTAATATTCAGTTAATTTTTCAACATCCGGTCGCTGCGGCATAGAAAGAACAAACGATGCTAACATTGCAGTGTTAACAATATTCATCTTAAAACGGTCGCCTTTTTCAAATTCGGGCAGGTCTTTAATAATATCTTTATATTTGGGTTTTGCCTTTTTTGCAATTGCTTTTGCTGTATCTGCTTTATAACCGAATACTGCAGTTTGCTGTTTTTGGAATGATTTTGAAAACAACACCCACATACCCATCGGCATACCTGTATATTTCATATGGTATTTCCCCTTTTCTCGGATTTCAAGACTGAATTTCAATGAAGAAATATCAACATAATCAATGATAGCAAAGCGGAGATAATTGCCATACCTGCCGTGCCGAAAATCCACTTTTTGCACTTATCTTTTGCGGTGATGTACGGTCTTAAATCATCAGTGCCGGGAATTATCCAAGCATTTGTGTGACCAACCCAAAAATCGTAGACAAAAAACCGGTCAACCAAATTCATTACCGACAGGATAACAAATAACTGCCAAAATCCTGAAAGGAAACCTTTTGCACCGTTTACAGCATAGACAAAAAGCAACACATAAGCGATATATCCCGGAATACAGATTGCTTTAAAAAGCGTAGCGTTGTGTCTGATTTTTTTATTTGTAGTAAGACCCCGATTTATACATCGCTTTTGCACTTCGGGGCTGTACAGATGTACCATTCCTACAGGACCGTTTCGAATTCCGATGGCACAGACCAAAATGAGAAGTACGCCGAGTTCTAAACCCTCTAAGATTGTTTTTAAAAGTAACAATTTCACTTAAGATACCCTTCGCATTCTTTTTCAAGTTCTTGCCACACGGGGTATTTAGCACCGTTTTTGTCAAAAAAGTTTTTCAGGTCACGGTTGAGAGCATTCATTTCATCTGTTGCATTCATAGCGTGGTCGGAAGCACATATTTTGCCGAGGCTTGTTGCGCACATAAGTTTGAAAAAGCGCATACAGGTTTTGCGGTATGCAACGCCCTCAAAATCTTTATCGGCTTCGGGAAGAATTTCATGTCCTGCGTTTTGTATTGCGCGATAGCCCTAAATGTTGGCGTCAATCATCTTGTTAAAATAGGCTGTATTACCCTTGAGTTTTTTCAGGTTGCCATCGGTCTTGTAGCAGGCAAACGCAGCAGGAATAACAAATGCGGCATGGCAAAGCAAATAGTCACCCATATTCGGCTCATAAACGACCTTATATTTTGTGCCGCTGAAGATTTGACCTATCAGATGCTCATTTGAAGGTGCTCCGGAAATCTGACCTATAGTAATTTTTTTAAGATCAACCGATGCAACCTTATCGCACTCACGATGACCTGCCGAAACAGCAAAGGCAAAGAGAATGTTTTTATCGGGCAGTGTGTCGGCAATTGCTTTTGCACGCGCATTATTTCCTACAAAAACAATGTTTTTTGTGGGATTAGTCCGAAGAATATCAATTATTGAATCAAGCTGCGTATAACGCATAACGACAAAAATAACATCGTATACATCGTTCTGTTTCAATTCAGTTACAACCGGAATATGAGTGACGGATGTATGCAACGAAAACTTATCTTTTATTTTAAGACCGCTGTTTTTAATTTTTTCTGCCCATTTTCCGCGTGCAAGTAATGTTACGTCTTTTTTGGCACGAAATAAATTTCTTGCAAGATTGCAACCAAGCACGCCTGCGCCGAATACTAAAATTTTCATAGGCAAATCCCCTTTTTACAATTATGTTATTTTTCTAATACGGCAATTTTGTTTGAAATATTACGAACAAACGGAATTTTACCAAGCAATTTGTACACCGGCACAAACGCTGCCATACCCTCGGTCAATGAGTGCTCTTCGACAAATTTAAAACATGGCAAAAGTGAGGCAAGCGCCTTTGCGTTTTTAATACCCCACGTAAACTTTGCGTGACTGCCATCAATTGATTTTTCTCTAAAGTGTTTTGCGACCGTAGGATTCATAATCTCAACAAATACTGTTGCGCTTTTAAACCGTTTTGCAATCACTGCAAAAATCTGTTTGACATCTGTTTCGGACAGATACATAGTTAAACCTTCAATTATAACCAATGTTGGTACATCACGTTCTGTAATTTTGCCGCCCCAATCGTTCATTGCAGACATAGCAATCTGTGAAATTACACTGTTTTCAGGCAGAAGTTTTTGACGTACGGAGATTGTCTGCGGCAAATCAAGGTTATACCAATGAGAATATCCGTTTATGCGATAACACCGCGTGTCAAGGCCGCAGGCAACATTTACAACGACCGCACCGGGGTGTTCGGAAAGCCATGCATTTGTTAGCCGGTCGAGCACAATTGTGCGTGCGATAACGCCATTTCGCATGGCTGTATCACTATCAGCAAGCGAAAAGTCATAGTCAATCTTACCGATAATTTCCTCTGTTTTTTTGTCATGTATAACTCCGCGGCCAGCGCTCTCTTTTGCACGGGCATAAACTGTTTGCAACATTGTTTCGGGTACACCGGAGAGTTTAATGTTTTCAGACATATCATATCACATTGCCTTTTTTGCCTGTCTGCCTGCCCAAAATGCATTTGCAATCATCCAAATACACAGTGCAGCGTTGCCCGAACTCTGACTCAACACAAAATCCCACGTTGAAATCCCGGCACCGAGAGCCTGACGGATATCCGGAATAAAACAAAAATCATCTGAAAAACTATCATATTAAATGCAAACATCCAACGAGGCAAAACTGTTTTCTTTGTCAATAACGCAAATGCACTTTTAAGAATAAGCAAAATAATTCCAACATAAGCAATGTACATGGCAGGCATAATCCTATTATATTGCTCTTGTATGAGTGTCACCGTTTCTTCATGACCGATAAGCGGCGAGAGCGTGTTAGTCCAATCGGCAAGGCTGCCGATAAAGAGATGTAATGCACCTGCTGTTGGTACATATATAACGCCGCCGATGAGGATCAACAAACGGGTTTTACGATACTGTGACTTCACCTTAAGATACTAAACACGTACGGTAAAAAAGCCCAGCGCCATACCGCAAAGACCTGTTGCAATAAGCAAAGACAACCGCCATTTATCCCACGAGCCATTTAAATATGCCTCACGTGCAAAGAGTCCGCTGTCGCCGGCATTTGCCGGTATTATACTAAGGCAAAGATCACCTATAAGCGTTAAAAATGCTCCGAGGGCGCCTAAAAGCGCATCCCTTTTATAAGTTTTCAGCCCATTAAAATTCATAATCGACAATCCCTCGTTTATCATCAGTTAGAGTATGCTAACTAACGTATTGATAAAAAGCTGCCACAAGGCAGCCAAATCTTTATTGATCAATCATTTGCACAATTTTATTAAGTATTATTTTATCATATTATATCACTGCTTTAAAGAATTGTAAAGTCCAAATCACATACTTTGTCGCATACTTTTAAGATAGTTTGATGCTATTATATAACACTGAACATCAATTGAAATAAAAACAAAAAAATTCTCTGAAACTCCTTATTTATATGAGTTTCAGAGAATTTTAAAACTGGAGCTGCTAACCAGATTCGAACTGGTGACCTCGTCCTTACCAAGGACGTGCTCTACCACCTGAGCCATAGCAGCGTACCAAGCGACTTAGACATTATATTATATCAAGCCGCTAAAGTCAAGAAATATTTTAATATTCAATCTATTTTTCTTTCTGATTTTTTAGGGCGTAACATCAATTCTTTTACAGCGGTATCAACGCTGCCGCTTTCATATAAAATTTTATAGCAAACATCTATAATAGGAAGTTCGACCCCGAACTTCTGACCCAATTGATGTGCCATAAGCGCCGCGTAATATCCCTCAACCGTGCCCACTTCAAGAAGTGCCTGTTGCACGGGTATGCCGCTGCCCACTTTATTGCCGAAACGGTTATTTCTGCTGTGTTTTGAAGTGCAGGTTACAACCAAATCGCCTATACCTGCAAGCCCCATAAATGTATGTTCATAGGCGCCCATACACACGCCTAAATTCGCCATTTCAGCGAGTCCGCGTGTGATCAAAGCAGCTTTTGTGTTATCACCGAGACCGAGACCGTCGCAAATGCCTGCACAGATTGCAATAACATTCTTAAGCGCACCTCCCAATTCAACACCGATTACATCATCAGATAAATATATGCGCAAGAACTCGCTTGACAGCACATCCTGAACAATTGATGCCGCTGTATAGCTGCTTGATGCCGAAACAAGGGCGGTGGGTATTTTTCTTGCGACCTCTTCAGCGTGTGACGGTCCTGAAAGAACAACAATATTATCATGAGGCAACTCTTCGGTCACGATTTCGGAAAGACGCTTTAACGTATTTTTCTCGAGACCTTTTGCAACATTGACTACTATTCCGTGATTTTCTACCGCCGCAAGCTTATTTGCCACCGAACGCACAGCGGTTGAAGGCACGGCAATTATAGTAATAAGCGAGCCGCCTGCAATGTTTATATCGGTAGTCACCGTAATTTCGTTTGGAATTTTAACGCCGTCTAAGAGCTTTTTATTTTCTCTGTTTTTATGTAGCAGTTCGACTTCATCCTCAAAAGGTGACCATAACGCTACATCATGACCGGAATTATAGGCAGTAAGTGCTAATGCTATGCCCCAACCGCCTGAACCTAAAACAGTAATTTTAGCCATTTATTTTTTCCTCCCGAGAGTGATTTTCTTTTCGGTGCCTGCGACTAACCGTTTAATGTTATCATAATGCTTGCAGATTACAATTAAACCCATTGAAACGGCAATTACAGCCTGAGGCCAAAAAAGCGCATTTGGGTTATTAAAAACCAAAGTAAGCGTAATAACGGTAACGGTTGCAATTATTGAACTGAATGATACAATTCTTGTAACAAGGACACAAACCGCAAAAACCGCAAGACCGATTATTATTGCTTTAGGACAACACACTGCAAAAATGCCAACGCTTACAGCAATACCTTTTCCGCCCCGAAACCCGAAAAATACAGGGAAAACATGACCTATCATACACGCAATGCCGCAAATAAAGGCACCGTAAACCGCCCACTTGACATCACTGTCAATTGCCTTTAAAAACACTATTTTACCTAAATAGCAAGCAAGAAAACCTTTTAAGGCATCGCACACAAAAGTAAGCAGACCCGGCAAGAAGCCGCCGACACGCATAACATTTGTAGTTCCGGCGTTGCCGCTTCCGAGATCTCTGACATCGGTTTTCAAAAAAAGTTTAGAAAACAAAACGGCAAAACTGATACTGCCCAATAAATAAGCAATTATAACTACCGATAAAACTGGTATTATCATGCTTTTTTGTCACCTCTTTCATGGATAACAAATCTAACAGGAGTGCCTTCAAGCCCAAAAGTTGAACGTATCTGATTTTCAAGATAACGTTGATATGAGAAATGGAATAACTCGGCATTGTTGCAGAAACATACAAAGGTAGGCGGGCAGGCAGACGCCTGCGTCATATAGTATATTTTAAGACGCTTACCTTTATCTGACGGCGGTTGTACGCGCGCTACCGCATCGGCGAGTATATCATTTAATTTTCCTGTTGATATACGCATAGTATTCTGGGTCCGCACATAATTTATAAGTTCAAACAATCTGTCAAGTCGCTGACCCGTTTTTGCAGATATAAATATGATAGGGGCATACGGCATAAAGGAAAAATCGTTCATTAGTCTTTTGCGGTAATTATCCATTGTTTGACCGTCTTTTTCAACAATATCCCACTTGTTTACGGCCACTATACACGCCTTGCCCGCCTCAAGAGCAAGACCTGCAACTTTTGAGTCCTGCTCGGTAAAACCGTCGGTTCCGTCAAGCATTATAACGCACACATCTGAGCGTTCAATTGCCATTTTTGCACGCAAAACACTGTATTTTTCAATTTTACCCTCAATGCGGCTGCTGCGGCGCAGACCTGCCGTATCTATAAAATTGAATTTACCGAATTTGTTAACAACCAATGAGTCTATTGCATCACGGGTTGTGCCTGCAATATCGGATACTATTACCCTATCCTCGCCGGCAATTCTGTTAACAAGCGAAGATTTGCCTGCATTGGGTTTGCCGATTACGGCTACATTGATGACATCCTCATCATCCTCATCGTCAGTATCGGGCAAATATTTGTATACCTCATCAAGTAAGTCACCCGTGCCGTGACCGTGTACCGACGACACCGCAACGGGATCGCCGAGTCCCAAATTATAAAATTCATAAAACTCGGCCGGTAAGTCGCCGATTTTATCACATTTATTAACGCATAAAACAATAGGTTTACCGCTTTTTAAAAGCATAGAAGCAATTTCGGAGTCGGTTGCCGTAACGCCTGTTTGCATATCCACAACCATAACAATAACATTTGCCGTATCGATTGCAAGTTGTGCCTGCGAACGCATACCCGACAAAATTATATCGTTTGTTTTAGGTTCTATACCGCCGGTATCCACCAGCATTATTTTTTTGCCGCACCACTCGGTATCACCGTAAATACGGTCGCGGGTAACACCCGGTGTATCGTCAACAATGGAAAGGCGTTTGCCTATAAGTTTATTAAATAGAGTGGACTTACCTACATTAGGTCTGCCCACAACGGCAACAATAGGTTTTGCCATATAAATACCTGCCTTTTTAATCTTAATTTA